>DASYRY010000445.1:0-3924 GCA_036004025.1 Candidatus Polarisedimenticolia bacterium
GCTCCGCCTCACAGACGTGACTGCCGAATCCATTGGCGATGCCGACCCGCTCTTCGGAGGGGGGATGGATCTGGACTCGGTCGATCTTCTGGATCTCGTGGTCGGGGTCGAGAAGGAGTATGGCGTCCGCATCGCGAGCGCTGCGGAAGGACGGGAGATTCTCGCCTCGGTCGACGCTCTCGCCGCGCATATCGCACGAACGCGCGCCTCGAGCTAAGGCACTTGGCTTCCCTGCCCTCAGGGGGCGCCGGCTTGGGTGGCATCGCCGCGGTCATTCCCGCTTACAACGCGTCCGGATCGGTGGCTTCGGTGGTGCGCAAGACCTCGGAGTACCTCACGCGGGTAATCGTGGTCGATGACGGATCCACCGACGGAACCGAACATCAGGCCCGTTCGGTGGGTGCCGAGGTCCTCATTCATCCTCGCAACCGGGGCAAAGGCGCGGCTCTCAGAACCGCATTCACGTCACTCGCGGATGCGGATCTTGACGCTATCATCACGCTGGATGCAGACGGCCAGCACGATCCTGCGGACATCCCTCGCTTCGTCCAGACGTTCCGGCACACGGGGGCGGATCTGATCATCGGATCCCGATGGGATGCCTTCGGCGAGATGTCGAGAGGGCGGCGGTTCGGCAACCGCTTCTCTTCCTCGGCCCTGGCGTTCTTCACGGGTCTTCGTATCGCCGACTCCCAGAGCGGCTTCCGACTCTACTCCCTCCCCTTCCTCCGATCCGCCCCGCTCCGAGGGGAGGGGTACGAGATGGAGATGGAGGCGATCCTGGTTGCCTCCTCGCTCAAGAAGCGGATCGAGTCCGTTCCCATTCATCTTCTGGTGGCCGACGGCCGGGATCGAAGCCATTATCGGGCCATCCGGGACACCACCCGAATCTGCGCTTGCGTGGTGGGATTCTGGTTGCGCCGCCTCGTGGGGAGCTCGTCGTGAAACCGGACCAGAAGATCCTGCTGATCTCCTCCTCGCATACCAATCCCGACGCCAGCGTGGCCCGCTGCGAGCGCTACTGGACCTCCGCCCTGACCCTGGTCTACCTGAAGGCCTTTACGCCTCCCGGCTTCCGCGTGGAGCTGGTGGACGATTTTCTCAAGGCTCCGCCGGAAGATACCGATGCCTCCCTGATCGGGATCACGGCGATGGGACTTCAGATCGCCAGGGCTTATCGCCTTGCGGAATCCTACCGGCGGCGCGGGAAAACGGTGGTGATGGGGGGGCAATGGGTCTCGTTGAACCCGGACCAAGCTCTGGAGCATTGCGACGCCATCGTGAAGGGCGACGCGGAATTCGCCTGGCCCGAGCTGGTGGAGGACTTTCGCGCGGGAGGGCTCAAGAAGCGCATCTATCAATCGGAGAAGCTGCACGACTGGAAGAACCTCCCACGCATGGACCTGGAGAGTCTCCCCCTCTTCAGGAAGGAGCTGATGCGGGAGGCCGTCTATCGGGAATACTACTTCCAGTTCCCGCTCCTGGTGACCCGCGGCTGCCCGTTCGCCTGCGACTATTGCTCGGTGGCCGAGTACCATAACAGTGGATACCGCATGCGTCCCGTCGGTGACGTCCTTCGGGATCTGCGCGACGTCCAGGCCATGGGCTCGCGCAGCGTCCTTTTCATGGATGACAATCCCGTCGCGAACAAGGTCTACGCGAAGGATCTCTTCCGGGCGATGCGCTCCCTCGAGATGCGCTGGTGCAGCCAGTGCACGATCCAGATCGCCCAGGACCCGCAGCTATTGGATCTCGCGGCCGACTCGGGCTGCTTCCTTCTCTCCATCGGCTTCGAGACCATCCAGCAGTCCAACCTTTCGGAAATCAACAAGAACTGGGCGAAGGCCAAGGAATATGCGGAGTTGATCCGGGAGATTCGCAGGCGGGGGATTCAAATCGTCGCGCTCATCATGCTCGGGCTGGACGACGATACGCCTGAGGATTTCGATCGGACCCTCGAGTTTCTCATCGAGAACAAGGTCTCCATGGCCAAGTTCCACCTGCCGCTTCCCTATCCCGGCACGCCTTTCTACTCCAGGATGGAGCGCGAGGGGCGCATCCTGACGCGAGACTGGAACGATTATCACTACGGCAACGCCGTCATCCGCCCTCTTAAAATGACCCCCGAGGCCGCGATGACCAAATACTGGGCCACCTACCAAGACTTTTTCTCGATGCGCTCCATCCTGAGGCGCTTCTTCCCACCCGCGCGCCGCAACCTCCATATCTCGATGCACTATCTCCTGGCGAACCTCGTCTTCCGAAAGCTGCAGCGCTCCGGCACGCACCCGTACCTCTTCTAAAAAAAACGGGGCGTTTTCGCCCCGCTCAAAATCATTCTCGACCTCGCGCCGATCAATGGCAGCCGCACCCTCCGGCCGCTGCGCCCGCTTGAGGGGCAGGGGAAGAGAGTATCCTCAGCCCCGGCACGGCGACCGAGGTCGCCGTCGGGAGCGGCGCGCCCGCGGTCAGGGTCTGATCCGGCAGCGGCACGTTCTTCCCTCCCGCGTAGACCGCGTGGCGCCCCTTGCGGGCGAACCAGTCGGCGGTCGTGGCGGTCTGGTGGACATGCTCCACGATCTGCCGCCAGCCCACTCCTGTGTTGTAGGCGCAGAAGGAGATTTCTCCCATCTGGGTCGCATAGGGGATGATGCACATCTCGGTGCGGCGGAAGTCGTAGTTGAAGAGATCCTGGAACCACATGCCGGCCACCATCATGATGCGCCAGTCGTAACGCGGCTTCTCCGCCAGATTCAGCCGCCCCCCATTGTGCCCGTCGATGATCTTCAAGACCTGCCAGAATCCCAGCCCCTCGGGAGCTTCTCCGAACCGGAAGTTCCGGAGGACCGAGAGCGCGACCTGCGCCACGGTGAGGAACTTGCCGCGCGCTGCATCGTTGATGACCTTGAGGTCCTCGAGGAGCCGGTCGGTGTCGATGAGCTGCGGGATCGGGAGGACTTCCTTGGAGTCCTGGTTGACCAGGAGCATCGTGCCCACGCCACAGTTCGGATGGCAGCCGCACTTCAAGGAGCCGAACTGGGCCTCGACTCCGTCGAGCTGGTCCTTGAGGTCCGAAAAGGGTCCGGTCGCGGAAAGCGGGTACCAGTCTCTCAGTGGCTCGGTGACTCCCAGCTGCTCCTTCACGTCGTGGGCGAGGTGGGAGAGGGTATATCGCTGGCGATAGCGGTCCTCGTCGGCGATTTCGTCATCCCTTCCGGTGAAGGAGACGGGCTGGAAGGACACCGCGTTGATCTTGTCGATGTTCTCGATGGCGAATTGGACGATGGGTCCCACTTGATGATTGTTCACGGTATTCACGACGGTGACGACGAGGGTCACGTCGATCCCGGCGGCCTTGAGGTTCTGGAGGGCCCGAAGCTTCACGTCGTAGAGGTTTCCCACCTTGCGGTGCTGGTTGTTCTCGTTCCCGACTCCGTCGAATTGCAGGTAGACCAGGCGCAGCCCCGCCTGTTTGGCCTTTCTGGCGAACTCCGGCTCCTGCGCGAAGCGGATTCCGTTGGAAGCCGCTTGCGTGGACTGGTATCCCAGCTTCTTGGCGTAGGCCACCGCGTCCAGGAAGTAGGGAGATATGGTGGGCTCCCCGCCCGAGAACTGCACTGAGAGCTGGCGGCGCGGCTTGATGCTGATCGCGTTGTCCAGAAGCTCCTTGATGTCCTCCCAGGTCAGCTCGTGCACATACCCCACCTGGTTCGCATCCATGAAGCAGGGATTGCACATCATGTTGCAGCGGTTGGTGAGGTCCACCGTGAGGACGGCTCCCCGCCCGAACTGGATCGACGAAGTGCCGTGATGGTGCAGGTTGTCCTTGGCCATCCGGAAATCCCGCCCCGGGTAGAGCTTCTCCATCCGGCGCAGGAACTCGGCGTCGATGGCCATGAGGTCCTGGAAATGGCCGTGCCGGGG
>DASYRY010000446.1:0-1509 GCA_036004025.1 Candidatus Polarisedimenticolia bacterium
CGGCGGAGAATGGCGCGAGCTTCCCCTGTCCAGCGTCGGCTCCCCCCGCGGCTATTTCGTGGATCGGGCCGAGGACGGGGCCCCTCTGGTAATCACCGAGGATGCGCTCTGGCGCATCGACAGCTCGACCCACGCCGCCCGCATCGCCTCGATCCATGGAATCCAAAAGGCCCTGGTCCGCGCGGATGGATCGGCGGTGCTGCTCTTGCCGGGTCGCGTTCTCGAGATGCGAGGGGGAACGGTGCGGGAGCTGTTTCGACCGGCGGGACGACCCATCGACATGGTCCAGCGCGGCCGCACGATTTGGGTCGGGACCGATTCCAATCTCACGCTCTGGACACCGGGAGAGACGCCCGAGATCCTGGGTCCCGCTCAGAACGTCCCGAGCGGCGGACCTCTTCTCGTGGATCGGGAAGGGAGTCTCTGGGTCGGTACCTATCGGGGCCTGCTCCAGTTTCCGGCGCCGGACACCGTCGCCTGGGGCAACAACGACAAGATGGCGGTCGACGGAACGCGCCGGCTGGTCCTGGCGCCGGAAGGGATCTGGGTGGACGGCTGGGGAGGTCTGACCCTCATGCGAAGACGCTCGGACACTTGGCAGCCCGAGCGCATCTCCGGCACCGGCACCAGCGCCGTTTGCGTCGGGACCGACGGAGCGCTGTGGACCGGCTACGGCGGCCGCTTCTTCGAGCACCGCGCCGGACGCTTCACCTCCCATCCGCGAGCCGGCCTGGAAATCAATCATGACTGCTGCGCAGGGTCGGACGGCAGAGTCTGGATGCTCAGCAACCTCGGCCTGTTCCTGGCGAGTGGAGCGCAGGACCGGTCCGGCCCAAGACCCGCCGTCGGACCTCCGGCGGCAAGCGCGCCGACGACCGATTCCCGCGTTCTCGAGGATTCGAATGGGCGGCTCTGGATTTCGATCCGGGAGAAGATCTGTCATGCCGATGCCCGTGAAGTCGCTGCTTCACCTGCGGCGAAGTGGGTCTGCTCCAAGGCCGAGGGAGCCGGAAGGGTCACGAGCTTGACCGAGATAGCGCCGGGGACGCTCTGGGCCGGCACCCTCGAGGCCGGCGTTTATCGCCTCACCTCCGCGAATCGGTGGGCTCCGATCGCCGGATCGCGATCGCTGCCGACACGAGTCGTCCGAAGACTCCGCCCCTCCCTTTCCGGCGGTGCATGGATCATCAGCTACGGCACGATTCTCCGAGCCGTCGATCGGCCCGACACCCCCGAAGGCTGGCGGATCGTGGAGCGCCCCTCCGCCTGGAACGGGCTGATGATCAGCGACGCGGAGGACATCCTCGAGGAAGCTTCCGGGGATCTCTGGATCGCCACGCTGGCGGGAGTCGTGCACATTCCTTCGGAAGTGCGCAGAGCCGTCCCGCCCATCCCCGCGGTGGAGCTGGTGGATGTCCTGGTGGATGGAGAGCCGCTCCCCTGGCGCAACGGAGTCTCTCTCCCCTACCGGCGCAATCGGGTCGAGCTGCATTTCGCGGGGCTTTCCTA
>DASYRY010000447.1:0-3853 GCA_036004025.1 Candidatus Polarisedimenticolia bacterium
AGCGTGGTGTCGGCGTGGGGGAATTTCTCGAAGGCGAAGCGGGGGATCTTCACCACGACGTAGTCGATCGTCGGCTCGAACGAGGCGGGAGTCTCGCCCGTAATGTCGTTGGGGATCTCGTCCAGGGAGTAGCCCACCGCCAGCTTGGCGGCGATCCTCGCGATCGGGAAACCGGTGGCCTTCGAGGCGAGCGCCGAGGACCGCGAGACCCGCGGGTTCATCTCGATGACGACCTGCCTCCCCGTCATCGGGTCGACCGCGAACTGGATGTTGGAGCCGCCCGTCTCCACTCCCACCTCGCGGATGATGCGGATGGCCGCTGAGCGCATCGTCTGGTACTCGAGATCGCTGAGGGTCTGGGCGGGAGCGACGGTGATGGAATCGCCCGTGTGCACGCCCATCGGATCCAGGTTCTCGATGGAGCAGATGATGACCACGTTGTCTTTCAGGTCCCGCATCACCTCCAGCTCGAACTCCTTCCACCCCAGGACCGACTCCTCCACCAGCACCTGGTGCACGGGGCTGAGCGCCAGCCCGCGCTCCACCCCCTCCTCGAATTCCCTCACGTTGTAGGCGATTCCGGCGCCGGCGCCTCCCAGGGTGAAGGAGGGGCGGATGATCGCTGGATAGCCGATGCGCGCCAGGATCTCGCGAGCCTCCTCCAGCGAGCCCGCGTAGCCGCTGGCGGGCACCTCCAGCCCGATCCGGGTCATCGCCTCCTTGAAAAGGAGGCGATCCTCGGAGACCTGAATCGCCTTGAGCTTCGCGCCGATCAACTCCACCTGGAAGCGATCCAGGATTCCTTCGCGCGCCAGATCGATCGCCAGGTTCAGCGCCGTCTGGCCGCCCACGGTCGGGAGCAGCGCTTCGGGACGCTCCTTGGCGATGATCTTCGCCACCATCGGAACGGTGAGGGGCTCGACGTAAGTGGCGTCGGCCATCTCGGGGTCGGTCATGATGGTCGCCGGGTTGGAGTTCACCAGCACCACCCGGTATCCCTCTTCCCGCAGCGCCTTGCAGGCCTGCGTCCCCGAGTAGTCGAACTCGCAGGCCTGGCCGATCACGATCGGCCCGGAGCCGACGATTAGGATGGTCTTGAGATCGTTGCGGCGAGGCATTCGATGCACCCGGAAGGTCGGAGCAAGAAAAAGGGGAGCCCGGAGCTCCCCTTCACGTCATTCGCTGCGTCGCGCGCGAGCAGGTCATTTCTCCGACTTTTTCTTTCCTTTGCCTCGGGTCGCCACGATGGGCGACTTCTTCGGGTGGGAGCCGGGGGTCTTCTTCTTGGCCTTGGGGGCGGCCTGCTTCGCGTGCTCTTTGTGATCGTGGTCGTGATCGTGCTCTTCCTTCCCTTCTTCCCCGGCCTTCGCCGCTTCGGCCGCTTCGGCGGCCTGCTTCTTCGCCTTGCGTCCCTTCTTCCCCTTCTTGGCGCCTTTGTCGAATACCGGCTCGGAGCCGAGGAGCTCCAGGATGGCCACCTCCGCGCCATCCCCCTGCCTCCACCCCAGCTTCAGGATCCGGCTGTAGCCCCCCGGCCGCTCGGCGAACCTCGGGCCGAGCGTGTCGAACAGCTTCTTCAGCACCTTCTTGTCGTGCAGGTCGCGCCCCGCCAGCCGCCGGCTGTGCAGCGTGTCGCGGCGGGCGAGCGTGATGAGCTTCTCGGCGAAGGGCCGCAGCTCCTTCGCCTTGTGAAGGGTCGTGGTGATCCGCTCCTTGTCGAACAGCGAGATGGAGAGGTTCCTGAGAAGCGCGATCCGGTGCTCCGAGTCGCGTCCCAGCTTTCTGAGCGCCTTGCCGTGTCTCATCCGTTCCTCTTCCCTTCCCTACTCGAGCTCGGCCGGGGCCTGCTCGTCCAGCTTCATGCCCAGGGAGAGGCCCATCTCGGCGAGGATCTCCTTGATCTCGTTCAGGGATTTCCGGCCGAAGTTCTTGGTCTTGAGCATCTCCGATTCGCTTCTCTGGACCAGATCGCGGATGGTGCGAATCTCCGCGTTCTTCAGGCAGTTGTAGGAGCGCACCGAAAGCTCCAGCTCTTCGACGGAGCGGTTCAGGTTCTCGTTGAGCTTCTCCCGCTCCTTGTCGATCTCCTTCTCCTCGGCTTCGTGGCTCTCCTCGAAGTTGATGAAGATCGCCAGGTGATCCTTGATGAGCTTGCTGCCGAGTGCCACCGCGTCCTGGGGCCGAAGCGCCCCGTTGGTCCAGATCTCGAGCGTGAGCTTGTCGTAGTCGGTGGTCTGCCCCAGCCTCGCGTCCTCGACCGTGTAGTTCACCTTCTTGACCGGCGAGTGCACGGAGTCGACCGGGATGTAGCCGACCGGGAGGTCCGGCTCGAAGTTCCTGTCGGCGGGGACGTAGCCCCGGCCGGGACGAACTCGCATCTCGATGTTCAGGCGCCCCTCCTCCTGGAGGGTGGCGAGATGGATGCTCGGATCGAGGATCTGGACGTTGGGGTTGGTCTCGATGTCCCCCGCCTTGATCTCACCCGCCCCTTCGGCGCGCAGGTAGATGGTCTCCGCATGGTCCACGTTCATCTTCAGCGGGACCTGCTTCAGGTTCAGGATCAGGTCGGTCGCGTCCTCGACCACGCCCGGGATGGAGGTGAACTCATGGAGGACTCCCTCGATCTTGACGGCGGTGATGGCCGCCCCCTCGATGCTCGAGAGAAGAACCCTCCGCATGGCATTGCCGATCGTGGTGCCGAAGCCGCGCTCGAAAGGCTGCGCGTGGAACTGACCGTAGGTTCCCGTGATCGTTTCGGCGTTGAACTCGAGGCGCTTGGGCCGCTGGAAGTCTTTCCAAAGCATTCAGCACTCTCCCGTGATAGGGGACGTCACTTCGAATAAAGCTCGATGATCATCTGTTCCTGGATCGGCAGCGTGATGCTGTCCCGCGCGGGAAGGGCCACCACCGTCCCCTTCAGGTGGTCGGCATCCAGTGAGAGCCAGTCGGGAATTCCGCGAGCCCGTGTGTGGTCCACGGCCGCGAGCAGGAACGTGTTCTTGCGGATCCGGTCCTTCAGCGAGATGACGTCGCCGGGTTTCACCAGGAAGGAGGGAACATCCACCTTCCGTTCGTTCACCCGCAGGTGCCCGTGGCTGATGATCTGGCGGGCCTGGTACCTCGAGGAAGCGAAACCCAGCTTGAGGACCACGTTGTCCAGGCGCCGCTCCAAGAGCTGCAGCAGCACCTCGCCCGTGACCCCCCGCGATCGCACGGCCTTCTGATAAGCCAGGCGGAACTGTTTCTCCAGCATGCCGTAGATGCGCTTCACCTTCTGCTTCTCGCGCAGCTGGATTCCATATCCCTGGACCTTCGTGCGCCTCTTTCCATGCTGCCCCGGAGCGAATCGCCTCTTCTCGACCGCGCACTTCTCGGAGAAGCAGCGATCTCCCTTCAGGAAGAGCTTCATCCCCTCCCGGCGGCAGAGCCTGCAGACCGGACCGCGAATTCTTGCCAAGTGTCCTTCCCTTCCTTTCCGATTCCGTTGGACCCCGTTACACGCGGCGCCGCTTGGGCGGGCGGCATCCGTTGTGCGGGATCGGAGTCACGTCCTTGATAGCCTTGATCTCAAGTCCAATCGACTGCAGCGCCCGGATCGAAGACTCACGGCCCGAGCCGGGTCCTTTCACCCGCACTTCCACGGAGCGGACCCCGTGCTCCTTGGCGGCGTTGCCGGCGGACTGGGCCGCCATCTGCGCCGCGAACGGCGTTCCCTTACGGGAGCCCTTGAAGGCGAGACAGCCCGCGGAAGACCACGCGAGCACGTTCCCCTGCAGATCGGTGATGGTGATCACGGTGTTGTTGAACGTGGCGTGAATGTGGGCCACGGCCATGGGCACGTTCTTCTTTTCCT
>DASYRY010000448.1:0-6382 GCA_036004025.1 Candidatus Polarisedimenticolia bacterium
CCAGGCGTCTTCTAGGCCGAGCGGAGCTGCGGGAGGAAGCCGGAAGCAAGGCGGCCGCGGTGGTCGCCTCGAACCGGGGAGCGACGCGACGAACGGCGGAGAGGATCCTCTCGCTCCTGTCCCGCCGGGTCGCTTGATGGATCCCCGCTTTCCCGCGTGGCTGTGCGCGCTGCTCTACCCCGCCGGACTGGTCTACCGCTCGGGAGTGATGCTCAGAAACAGCCTCTACCGGCGCGGCGCTCTTCCCGTCTTCCGCCTGGATATCCCGGTCATCAGCGTCGGGAACCTGATCGTCGGAGGAACGGGGAAGACTCCCTTCGTGGCCTATCTGGCGGCGCGGCTGCGCGAATCCGGGCGTCGCGTGGCGGTGGCGAGTCGCGGCTATGGAGGCATTGCGCACTCCACGCCAAAGGTGGTGAGCGACGGGTCGGGGTCGACGGTCTCGGCGAAGGAAGTCGGCGATGAGCCGGTGCTCCTGGCCCAGGCTCTCCCCTCGGTCGGGGTGGTGGTCTGCCGGGACCGGGCGGCGGCGGCGAGGACGGCACGCGACCGGCTGCGATCCGATCTGGTCATCCTGGACGATGGGTTCCAGCACCGGCGTCTCGCCCGCGATCTGGATCTGCTCCTGGTGGGAGCGGAGGACGGATTCGGCAATGGTAGAATGCTCCCCTGCGGCCCGCTCCGGGAGCCGCTCGGCGAGCTGGCGCGCTGCGACGCGATCGTGGTCACCGGCGCGCCGCGGCAGCTGAACGAGGCGGCGGGGCAGGTGCGCAAGCTCCTGCAAAGGATGCGGCTGGATCGAGCGATCTTCCTCAGCGAGCGACACCTCGACGGCTTCGTCCGGCTCGATACCGACGAGCGCATCGAGCCGCAGGCGCTGAAGGGGATGCGAGCGCTCGCCTTCTCCGGCATCGCGCGCCCTCTCTGCTTCGAGAGGGATCTCGAGGCCGCCGGGATCGAGCTGGTGGACACGCTGCAATTCCGCGATCACCAGACGCTCGGCGCCTCTCAGGTCGAGACGATTCGCAAGGCGGTTAGACAGTCGCGACCCGACGTCGTGATCACCACCGAAAAGGATCGGGTCCGGCTGGGATCGGTGCGGTTCTCATCTCCCGTCTATGCGGCGAGGATTCGCATGATCCCCGTCGACGAGGAAGGATTCCTGGCGCTGGTGACGGAACGCATCTCGGAGGCGGACCGGCGCGCCGCCGGATTGGGGCGATAGCGATGCCGCGCGAAAGACATCCCATCCGAAGCCTGCTGGAAGTGGGCCTGGTCCGGTCCCTGTTCCTGGTTCTCGGCGCCATCCCCCCTCGCAGCCGCGTCTTTCTGGGCCGAATTCTCGGACTCTCCTTGTACCACCTCGTGCCGCGCCTGCGCGTCATGGCTCTGGCGAACCTCGAGCGTGCTTTGGGAGAGACCCGCCCCCTCGAAGAGCGCGTCGCGATCGCCAAGGGGTCGTTCGCCTACCTGGGCCGCCTGCTATGCGACACTCCGGCCTTCTCCAAGGTGCGGGCCCGGCAGATGGAGAAATTCGCCGTCTTCGAGGGCCTCGAGCACGTCCAGAGAGCCTACGCCAAGGGGCGAGGTGTGTTCGTCTTCTCGGGACACTACGGAAACTGGGAGATGGTCGCCCTGCTGCAAGGCTACCTCGGCATGCCGCTCGCCATGGTGACGCGTCCTCTGGACAACCCGCGCCTGGAGAGAATCCTGTTCGGATATCGGACGCTCTCGGGGAACCAGGTCATTCACAAGCGGGGAGCGGCCAAAGAGATGCTTCGGGCCATCCGGCGCGGATGGGGGGTGGCGATCGTCATCGATCAGAACGTCAGGGGCGAGGACGGCATCTTCGTCGACTTCTTCGGCACGCCCGCCTCCACGACCCCCGCCCTGGCCACCCTGGCGCTGAAGACCGATGCGCCCATCGTTCCGGTCTTCGGCATCCCGCTTCCCGACGGGCGCTACCTGGTGCGCTACCTGCCCGAGGTGGAGTTCCAGCGCAGCGGCGACCGGCGGCAGGACATCGCGGATCTGACCCAGCGTTGCACCCGGATCATCGAGGATCAGATCCGCCGCCAGCCGGAGTTCTGGGTCTGGATGCATCGCCGCTGGAGGACGCGGCCCCGTCAGGATCGCTCCGAGACCCGGCACGAGCCGCGCGAGGCGAGCGCATGACGAAGATAGCGGCGCCCTCGGCATCCCGCAGGGCCGTCTTTCTCGATCGCGACGGGACCGTGGCCGACGAGGTCGGTTATGTGAACCATGCCTCGAGGCTTCGTCTTCTGCCCCGCTCGGCCGAGGCGGTCCGCAAGATCCGCGAGACCGGATTCCTGGCGGTCGTGGTGACCAACCAGGCCGGAGTGGCGCGCGATTATTTCGAGGAGTTCGTGGTCGGGGAAACCCACGAAAGGCTGAAGGCGCTTCTCGCCGAGCAAGGAGCCTCTCTGGACGGCATCTACTATTGCCCGCATCACCCGAAAGAAGGGATTGCCCCTTACCGGCAGGATTGCCAATGCCGGAAGCCGCGGCCCGGGATGCTGGTCCAGGCGGCCCGGGATCTGGGAATCGACCTCGCCCGCTCCTACATGGTGGGGGACGGCATCGTCGATGTCGGCGCCGCACGGGCGGCGGGGGTCGTGCCGGTGCTGGTCCTGACCGGATACGGACGGGGGCATTTCGAGCACCGGCGCTCCCGCTGGAGCGCTCAGCCGGAGCATATCGCTGAGGACCTCTTCGACGCCGTCGAGTGGATCCTCGAGAGGGAGCGGAGGGCCTCATGAGCGAGTCGATCGGGGGAATCGCCCCGACGAGGCTGCTGGAGGTGCTGCAGTCGCTTTCCGGCACGAGGGTGCTCGTGCTCGCGGACCTGGTGCTCGACGAGTTCCGCTACGGGGAGCCGGCGCGCGTGTCGCGCGAGGCGCCGGTGCTGATCCTCGATCACACCAAGACGGACCTGCTTCCCGGAGGCGGCGCCAATGCGGTGGCCAATCTCCGGGTGCTCGGCGCCATCCCCCTTCCCGTGGGGCGGCTGGGGGACGATGCCTCCGGCAATGCGCTGCTGAAGAGCTTCAAGCGGCGCGGCATTGCCTCGCAGCATATCTGGACTCCCGAGCGCTACGATACGCCGACCAAGACCCGCATCCTGGCGGGCGGCGCGCACTCGGTGAAGCAGCAGGTGGTGAGGATCGACACGGGCCGTCCGGTGGCGATGACCCCCGGAGAAGAGGAGCACCTGCGCTCGGCGCTGAAGCGCGCGCTTCCCGAGTGCCGGGGAGTGCTCGTGTCGGACTACGGATACGGGGTCCTGCACGCGGCGAATATCCCGGAGATCCTCTCGGCCATCCGTGAGGCACGCCTGCCGGTGGTGGTGGATTCCCGCGGCCAGCTTCCCCTGTATCACGGCATCACCGCGGCCGCGCCCAACCTGGAGGAGGCGGAGAAAGCCGCCAAGGTGTCGGTCCATAACGACACGGCGCTGCTGGAAAAGGCCGGAGCGCGGCTGCGCGAGACACTCGCGGCCGAGGCGGTCCTGGTCACGCTCGGCAGCCGGGGCATGGCACTGTTCGCGCAGGGACGCGACAGCGTCCACCTTCCGGTCTATGGCACCGACGAAGTAGCCGACGTGACGGGAGCGGGCGATACCGTCGCCGCGACCTTCTGCGCGGCGCTGGTCGCCGGCGGCAACCCCCTCGAGGCCGCGGCGCTCGCCAACGTGGCAGCGGGGCTCGTGGTGATGAAGCGCGGCACCGCCACCGTCAGCCCCGAAGAGATTGGACGGGCGCTGCGGGATCTCCAAGAGAGAAAGTGATGGGAAAGGTTCTCGGGCTCGAGGCGCTCGAGGCAGCGCTGCGCTCGGAGCGGGCGGCGGGTCGTCGCATCGCCCTGGCCAACGGGCTGTTCGATCTGCTCCACGTCGGGCATGTCCGCTACCTGCGCGCGGCGCGCGCCGAGGCGGACCGGCTCGTCGTCGCGGTGAACAGCGATGCCTCGGCCCGCGCGCTGAAGGGACCGGGACATCCGATCGTCCCGCAAGCGGAGCGCTGCGAGATCCTCGCCGCCCTGGAGTGCGTGGACTACGTCACCCTGTTTTCCGAGCCGACGGCGGACGGCGTGATCCGCGCGCTCGCCCCCGAGGTGCACTGCAAGGGGACCGACTACACGCCGGAGAGCGTGCCGGAGCGCAACGCGGTTCGGGAAGTGGGAGGGCGGGTGGCGATCGTAGGCGATCCCAAGGACCACGCCACGCGAGATCTGATCCGCAGGATTCTCGAGATGCCCGCGGCGCGCAAGCGCTGAGCCCGTCGCGCGCTTCAGCTCGGGGGGCGGATGGCGCCCCAGGGTGCGTGGTAGGACTGCAGGGGGGCCACCTCCAGCCCTTCCCGCTTGAGCGCGCGGATCCCCTCGACCGCCGCGGCGCCTCCCGAGAGCGTCGTGATGCAGGGGACGTTGCGGGTGGTGGCGGTGCGCCGGATCGACATCTCGTCGAAGTGTGATTCCCTTCCCAGCGTCGTGTTCAGGATCAAGTCGATCTCGCCATTCAGGATCCGGTCCACGATGTTGGGTCTCCCTTCGTTCACCTTGTAGACCATCTCCACGACCAGCCCCTCGCGCGCCAGCCGGTTGGCCGTTCCGGAAGTGGCCAGGAGGCGGAACCCCATCTCGGCGAACCCCCGCGCGATCGGGACCACCGACTCCTTGTCGTAGTCGTTCACCGACACGAAGACCCGCCCTGCGGCCGGAAGCGGCTGGCCGCACGCCATCTGCGCTTTCGCGAAGGCATGGCCGAAGCTGGGCGAGATCCCCATCACCTCTCCGGTCGATTTCATCTCGGGACCGAGCACCGGCTCGACTCCCGGGAAGCGGAGGAAGGGAAAGACGACGCCCTTCACGAACACCGCGGGGAGCGCCGGCTCCTGGGTGAGACCCAGCTCCTCGAGAGTGCGGCCCACCTGGACCTTCGCCGCGAGGCGGGCCAGGGGCACGCCGGTCGCCTTGCTCACGAAGGGGATCGTCCGCGAGGCGCGCGGGTTCACTTCCAGGACGTAGAGCACGGAATCCTTGATCGCGAACTGGACGTTCATGAGGCCTTTGACCTGGAGCGCCTTGCCGAGCCGGCGGGTCTGATCCCGCATGAGGTCCTGGTGGTGCTTGGAGATCTTGAAGGGAGGCAGGACGCAGAACGAATCGCCCGAGTGGATCCCCGCCTCCTCGATGTGCTGCATGATCCCACCGATGACGACGCTCGTCCCGTCGCCGATCGCATCCACGTCGACCTCGAAGGCGTCCTCGAGGAACCGATCGAGGAAGACGGGATGTCCCGGTGACACCCGGGCCGCCTCGCCGGCGTAGGCGAGCAGTTGCGTCTCGTCGTAGGCGACCATCATCGCCCGTCCTCCCAGAACGTAGGAGGGCCGCACCAGCACCGGGTATCCGATCTGGGTCGCCACCGCGAGAGCGTCCTCCGTCGTGAAGGCGGTGCCCCAGGCGGGCACGTTCACGCCCAGCTCCCGGGCCAGCGACGCGAAGCGCTTGCGGTCCTCGGCGAGATCAATGGAATCGGGAGAGGTGCCCAGGATCGGAACGCCCTCCTTCTTGAGGGCCATGGCGAGGTTCAGCGGAGTCTGCCCTCCGAACTGCACGATGACCCCGTCAGGCTTCTCGCGTCCCACGACCGAGAGCACGTCCTCGAGGGTGAGCGGCTCGAAGTAGAGACGGTCGGAGGTGTCGTAATCGGTGGAGACCGTCTCGGGATTGCAGTTCACCATGAGGCTCTCGTACCCTTCCTCCCTCAGTGCGAAGGCCGCCTGGCAGCAGCAGTAGTCGAACTCGATCCCCTGCCCTATCCGGTTCGGCCCGCTCCCGAGGATCATCACCTTCCTCCTGGCGGTGGGCGGAGCTTCGGATTCCACTTCGTAGGTCGAATAGAGATAAGGGGTCTGCGCCTCGAACTCGGCCCCGCAGGTGTCCACCTGCTTGTAGGCGGGAAGGATTCCCGCCTGGATCCTGCGCTTGCGGATTTCTTCCTCGGTGCAGCCCGTGAGCCTCGCGATGCGCCGGTCCGAGAAGCCGTCCCTCTTGGCTTCGCGCAGCGCGGCGTCGGTCAGCGTCTCCGCCCGGTGGGCGGCGAGCGAGGCTTCACAGCGGAGGATTTCCTGGATCTTTTCGATGAACCAGGGGTCGATCCGGGACAAGGTGGTGATCTCGTCCGGCTCCATGCCGGCATGCAGGGCCGAGCGCACCGCCATCAGCCGCTCTTGCGTAGGGGTGGTGAGCTTCTCCCGGATGTGGACGAGGTCCTTCATCTCCGCTCCGTCCCAGAAAGACTCGTCGCTTCCCATCTCCATGGAACGGATTCCCTTCTGCAGCGCCTCCTTGAAGGTCC
>DASYRY010000449.1:0-5776 GCA_036004025.1 Candidatus Polarisedimenticolia bacterium
AAACCCCATCGACAACTATGTCGTAATAGGACGTAAATTCGACATCAGCGTCGAGATTCGAAGTCTCCGAGCCGCCCTTCGGGTCTGCCCCGCCCTTACCAGGGTGGGTCCTGCCGTCCAGACAGCCTTCGGGAGGGTCGATCGGGGTCCTCCTCGTGGAAAGAAACCCCATCGCGGGCCGACATGGATGTCGAAAGTACTAGACAAATCGACAATCGCGTCGTACCGTTACTGAAACCGGAGCCAAGTGCATTACCTTGATAAGTGCCGTGGAATCTGGGGGGTGGCGGTGCAAACGCGCCCCGGGGAAGGGATAGGCGTGCCTTGGTACGTCCCTTGCCTATAAGAGCATCCCCAGCATCGCAAGGCTTTAGCTCGAGAAGGAGGGTTGGAATGTTGCTGTCCACGTCATCGCCGAAGAGCGAGCCGACGAGTGCCGCCGGGCCCCGGCCGGTCGAAGACCTCCCCGAGGGGTTCCATGCTTTCCTGGCGTCGCTGCGCTCGCGCTTCGAGTCCCGGCGTGCGGCAATTCTCGCGCAGAGGGTTCGAACTCTCGCGGCGGCTCACGCGGGAACCCTTCCTGGATACCTCCCCGTGTCCGAAGCGCGCTCCGACTGGCGGATCGAGCTGCCGGACTGGGTCCGCGAGCAGCGCAATCAGATCACCGGACCGGCCGACAACGCGAAGCTGCTGATCGCCATGTGCAACACGAAAGATCCCGGTTGCATGCCCGACGGGGAGGATTCGATCACCACCGATTGGCTCCACGTGCGCGCCGCCCAGAGCAACACGGTGGCGGCGATTCGCGGAACGCTCACCCATCTCGATCCGGCCACCGGGAAGCTGTCCGAGATTCGCTCCAGCAAGCAGGCCTGGTTCTACCGTCCGCGCGGGCTGATGCTCTCGGAGATCCACGCGATCCCCGGCGAGGAGATCTCGGCGTCGCTGTTCGACCTTGGCATCGTCTTCTTCCAGACAGCCAATCAGCGGCGCGCGGTCGCCAAGGATCCCGAATCCCAGCGCAAGCTCGGCTTCTATCTTCCCAAGACGGAATCGGCCGAAGAAGCGCTCTGGTGGAGCGACGTCATCGCCGCCATGGAGGAAGCCACCGGCGTTCCCATCGGGACGACCAAGGTCATGTTCCTCATCGAATCGCTGCCGGCCGCCTATCAGATCGAGGAAATCCTCCACGCCGCGCGGCGCCACGTGGTGGGTCTGAACCTGGGCCGGTGGGACTACATGGCCAGCTTGATCCACTACAAGCTCTCCGATGACAGCTGGATCCTTCCGGACCGGAACACGATTCCTCACGACATTCCGTTCTTCCAGAGCGTGCGGTTGAGACTGGTGGATGCCTGCCACCGGCATGGCGTGCTCGCCATCGGGGGCATGACGGCCCTCTTCCCGGATCGCAAGTCCGCCGAGCTGAACGCCGTGGCGCTGCAGCGGCTCGCGGCCGACAAGAGCAACGAGGCGGCGGCGGGATTCGATGGCGCCTGGACCGGACATCCCGACCAGTGCGACGTGGCGATCGGCCAGTTCCCGGAGCCGAACCAGCTCGGCGTCACGCATCCCGAGGCGCCGGAGCAGCCGGACCTGACGCCCAACCCCGCAGGCGTCGGGCACATCAGCCTGGGGGGGACCCGTGACGCGGTGCGCACGGTGATCGAGTATCGGTTCGGCGTGCTCTCCGGCTTCGGCGCGCGGCTCATCAAAGGATACGACCATCAGGGCCAGCTCATCGGCGGATTCATGGAGGACTTGGCCACCGACCGAATTTACCGCTTGATGCTGGCCCAGCGGATCCGTCACGGGGTGACCACCGAAGACGGCGTGCGGGTCACCGCGGAGCTGGTGAGCCGGCTTTTCGACGAGGAGCTGCAAAAGATCCTGGACGAGCACCGGCAGGAGCCGGAATTCGACGTCGTCCAGGAGCGGTACCAGAGGGCCCGGGCGCTCTCCGAAGGAATGATTCGCCTGGGCGAATTCTAGACCAATCGACAAAAAGGGGGATCGCATCCATGAGCGCGAGAGAAGTGGGAACGATGGAAGTCGAAGTCGCGGTGGGGACGGAGCCGGAGAGGAAGACCTGGAACTATCCGGCTGAGAGCATCGGAAAGCTGTTCGCGCCTCCGGAACTGCTGGCTCCCAGCGCGAAACTGCGCGCGATCCTGAGGGAGCGCTTCGCCGTGCGGCACAACCGGCCCGAGCAGTGCTACGTCCACACCGCCGGCGCTTACGACGCGCTGACCGCGTCGCTTCTCACGCGGATCGGATTCGACGCGATCTACGCCAGCGGATGGCAGCTCGCCGTGGCGCACAGCATGTACCCGGACATCGGCATCTATCCGTCCCATTCCATGGTGGAGCTTGTGCGCGAGCTGATCCGTGGCATCGAGGGGACTCGGGACACCCACTTCTACGATTCCGGCGGGGACGTCCTCAGTGTGCCTCCGATCTTCGCCGACATCGAAGCGGGATTCGGCGGGCCCACCCAGACCTTCGCGCTCACCCGCGAGCTGATCCGCGCCGGCGCGGCGGGCGTGCACCTGGAGGACCAGGACCCGTCCGAGCGCACCTGCGGCCACGTCATCGCCCATCATGGCAAGAAGCGCCCGAAGGTCCTCGTCTCCACCCGCCGCTGGATCGAGAAGCTCATCGCCGTGAAGGCGGCGGCGCAGGCCACCGGGGTGGACGTGGTCATCATCGCCCGCACCGACGCCGTGGACGGCGCCGAGCCGGGCGGCCAGCGGGCCGGCATCGAAAGCGCCATCGAGCGGGGACTGGAGGCGGCGTCGCTCGGCGTGGACGTGGTGTGGCCCGAGTTCAACGACACGCTCCTCGAGGGACCCGGGCAGTTCGCGGAGGCGATCCACAAGCACTACCCGGATCAGATCCTCGGCTTCAACCTTTCCCCCTCGCTGCACTGGGGGAAAGCCAAGCAGGATGGGACGCTCCTGACCAATGCGGAGCTCGGACAGCTCGGCTACACCTTGCAGTTCTCCACCCTGCTGGCGTTCCGCTCCACGGGGATGGTCCTGGAGAAGGTCCTGAAATCGTTCCGAGGAATCGGATTGGAGGCGCTGGCAGATCTGCAAATTGCGGAAACCTCCGGAGCCGAGCCGGAGCCGGTCACCCGCAAGCATCAGGTCTTCTGTGGAACCAATCGCTGGCTGACCCTGGAGAAGATCACGAAGGAAGCGGGCAAGTAACCGGTCGCTCCGCGGTTTCGGACGGAACCTCCCCCGGTCTCCTCGAGCGAGGAGACCGGGGGTTTTCTTTTGCGGAATCAGCTCGGCTTGCGCGCCCCCGCGAGGACCAGGACCACGCCGCCGCCCACCATGCCCCAGCCCACCATCGGTGGAATAGGAATGCTCTTCTCCCTGTCCATGGTGGCTTCGAGAGAGCCCACGTCCAGCACCTTCTCCCGCTTGGTGTAGCTGATCTCCCGATAGACCAGGGCGAGACACCCCGCAAGGATCAGCGCCAGACCGAGAAGCGTAAGCGCTTTTCTACCCATGGCGGGGAGGATAGAGGGTTCCTTCGAGCGCTGTCAAGGTCGCGCGGGCCCGCGGGGTTCCCGTGAAAAAACCTTGCCTGCTTGACAGGTTTCCGGCATAAGAAAGACTCCAAAACTCGACAACCGTCTCGCAAGGGAGGTGTGAAGCATGCGCAGAGGTCTCGCTCTCTCCATCTCGGCCGTCTTGCTCCTGGCAGGGGCATTCCTGTCCACCGGGACCGCCGCTCCCAAGGGAGTCCAGTTCTCGGCTCATCTGTCAGGCGCGAACGAAGTTCCGCCGCGCGACACCACCGCATCCGGACAGGCCCTGTTCCGGCTGAGCGACGCTGGGACGGCGCTGAGCTATCGTCTGATCGTCGATGACATCAACAATGTCGTGGCATCGCACATTCATCTGGGGCCGGCGGGAGTCAACGGTCCGGTGGTCGCGTTTCTGGCGGGCCCGCTCGATCCTGGAGGAGGTCCGGTGAACGGCATCCTGGCGCAGGGGACGATCACCGCCGCGAACCTGGTGGGCCCTCTGGCGGGTCAGAGCCTGGGCGTGCTGGTGGCGGCGATGCAAGACGGGGGGGCCTACGTGAACGTCCATACCAATGACGGCATCGATCCCATCAACACGGGAGCCGGTGACTTCCCGGGGGGTGAGATCCGAGGGCAGGTCCGCTCCCTGCGGAAAAGCCTTTCGCCTGAGGAGCCCACTCCCTAGCCCACTCGCAAGGCGCGACTTCTCGGTCATCACTTAGTGTCGGCAAGGAGCCGACTTGCGCCGACTCCTTGCCGACGCTTGCCTTTCCGCGCCGCTCCGGGTTAACTTCATCGGTCCCCCTGGGGGGCCACCCACCCCGAACGGCCTCGACTGCGACGTCCAGGTCCGCCGGAGCGAGGAATCGTTGCGAGCCAAGCACCTTTTTTCCGCTGCCATTGCGAGCCTAGTCCTCACCGCTATCGCCTTCCCGCTCGACCTGCGCGATGACGAAGTGGTTTTGCGCTTCCAGAATGCGCCGATGGGGACCCGGGTCATTCTCGAGTTCACCGCCCGTCCCGGGTATGAGGTCAGGAAGGAAGCCGATCGGGTCGTGGTCTCCCTGCACGGCTCCTTTCATTCGATTCCCTACAAGTCCAAGAACTTCTCAGAGCCCGTCCTCACGCGCTACAAGCTCGACCGCTCTTCGCGGCAGACGGATCTGCTCTTCTACACCGGACCCGAATTCTCGGTCGTCTCCAGCTTCGAGATGACCGCTCCCTTCCGCCTCGTGCTGGAGTTCAAGAGACGGGCCTCGCCCGCGCCGGCGCCTCTCGGGGCCGGCACCCAGGTCGGGGAGAGCGAGCCTCCCTCCCATCAGCCTCCCACGTCCCCCGCGCCGTCCGTCCCTGAAGAAGGCCGCGTCCCCATCACGACGAAGCAGCCAGGAATCCAGGTGATCGTCGTGGATCCCGGCCATGGCGGGGTCGAGATGGGCGCCAAGGGACCGTCAGGCCTTTTGGAGAAGGAGGTCACGCTCGACATGGCGAAGCGCCTGCAGGCGGGATTGACCAGGAGACTCGGGACGCGCGTGATTCTGACCCGGGAGACCGACAAGCAGGTGGCGCTGGACGACCGGACGGCGCTCGCCAATCACGAGCGCGCCGACCTCTTCATCTCCATCCACGTGAATGCTTCCCGAGCCGACCGGGCGCGCGGCGCCGAGACCTATTTTCTTTCCTACCAGGCCACCGACGACGAGGCGAGGGCGGCGGCCGCGCTCGAGAACAACACCATCGGCGTGGAGAACCCCTCCGGCAACACGGCCTTGGGAATGGTGCTGTGGGATCTCGCCCAGTCGCAGTACCTCTCCGAGAGCAGCAAGCTGGCGGAGACCATTCAGGAGAACCTCAACCAGCTCCTGCGAATCGAGAGCCGGGGCGTCAAACAGGCTCCCTTCAAGGTGCTCATGGGCGCGACGATGCCGGCCGTGCTCGTGGAGATCGGCTTCATCACCAACCCCGAGGAAGAGTCGCATCTGAAGGACGGCGCCTACCGGGAGAGGATCGCGCAGGCAATTATCGACAGCGTGGCGGCCTTCAAGGATCGAGTCGAGAAGCAGCTGGGACTTCGATGAGGTGGTCGCCCCAGGTGGTCCTGCCGGCCGCGGTGGGGATTTCGGTCCTCCTCGTCACCCTCTCCCTGCTCTGGCGCTTCGACTCGCGCCGCGCCGCGGTTCCTCCCGCGGCCAAGACTCCCCAGCAGGCCGCTTCTCCCGACACGCCCGCGCTCAG
>DASYRY010000450.1:0-7646 GCA_036004025.1 Candidatus Polarisedimenticolia bacterium
TCGCGCCAGCGACTTCAGGGAAGGCCGCGGACCGCCTCCCGAGAACATCTTCATCATTTTTCGAGCCTGCTTGAACTGACGGAGCAACTCGTTCACTTCCTGGACCGTGGATCCCGACCCCCGGGCGACGCGCCGGCGACGGCTTCCGTCCAGAATCTGCGGAGACATCCTCTCTTGGTGCGTCATGGATCGGATGATCGCTTCCGTCCGGGTCATCCTTCCCTCATCGACGCCGCTCTTCGCGACTCCCTGGAGGCCGGGGATCATCCCGACGATGTCCTGGAGGTTCCCCATGCGGCGGATTTTTCCCATCTGATCGAGAAAGTCCTCCAGACTGAACTCCTGCTTGCGGAGCTTGTGCTGGAGCTTCTCGGCCTCCCCCTCCTGGAACGTCGTCTGCGCCTTCTCCACCAGACTCAGCACGTCGCCCATTCCCAGGATTCGCGACGCCATGCGATCGGGATAAAAAGGCTCGAGATCCGCGGGCCGCTCTCCGACCCCGACGAATTTGATGGGAACCCCCGTCACGCTGCGCACGGAGAGTGCCGCGCCACCCCGCGCGTCGCCATCCAGCTTGGAGAGCACGATTCCCGTCAGGTTGACCCTGCGATGAAACTCGAGGGCGCTTCGGACCGCATCCTGTCCGGAGAGCGCGTCCGCCACATAGAGCACTTCCGCCGGTTGAAGGCGCTCCACCACGCGGTCCAGCTCTTTCATGAGCTCTTCGTCGATCTGGAGCCGGCCGGCGCTGTCCACGATGAGAAAATCGCATCCCGCCTGGCGGGCGGCGTACACCGAGCGAGACGCCAGACTCACGGGATCGTCACCGGGCTCCTCGAAACAGCGAAGCTGGACCGATCGCGCGACCAGGGAGAGCTGCTCGCGAGCCGCAGGTCGATGCACGTCCACGGAGGCCAGCATGGGAAGGTGTCCCCGCTCCTTGAGCCAGCGGCCCAGTTTCCCGGCGGTGGTCGTCTTTCCCGATCCCTGCAGACCGCAGAGCACGAGAGTGGTCGGCGGCATCGCGGAGCTGCGCAGGCGCTGCCCCGGCCCTGTCAGCAGCGCTTCGAGCTCCTGGCGCACGATCCCTACGAGGTGCTGACCCGGGGTGAGGCTCTTCATCACATCGTCCCCGATGGCCCGCGTCCTGACGCGCTCGAGAAAATCCCGCGCCACCTGCACGTTGACGTCCGCTTCCAGGAGCGCGAGACGGACTTCTCGCAGCCCTTCGGTCACCGACGCCTCGGTCAGGTGGCCTTGTCCGCGAAGCCCGCGAAGGACTCCCTGAATTCTTTCGCTGAGTTGCTGGAACATGGACCGTCCGCAGGAATAGGCTTAGGAGAAACGCGTGATTTTATGGCTTTTGACGTGAAGGTGTCAACGCGGCAGGATCGTCAAACCAGCGAGAGAATGTGTCCCATCTTCTCCTTCTTCGTCTTGAGGTAACGGAGCGTGTCGGAGGAAGGAGTCACCTCCAGGGGGACCCGCTCCACGATCTCCAGTCCATACCCTTTCAGCGCGACGAACTTGACCGGGTTGTTGGTCAGGACTCTCAGACGCCGCACGCCCACATCTCGCAGGATCTGCGCTCCGATCCCATAGTCCCGGTAGTCGGCCTTGAATCCGAGGCTGTGATTCGCCTGCACGGTGTCCTCGCCGCGATCCTGCAGCTCGTACGCCCTGAGCTTGTTGACCAGCCCAATCCCCCGCCCTTCCTGCCGGAGGTAGACGATCACCCCCTTCCCTTCCTGGGCGATGATCTCGAACGCCTTCTCGAGCTGCGCGCCGCAATCGCATCGCGTCGAGCCAAAAACATCGCCCGTGAGGCATTCGGAATGCACGCGAACGAGCACCGGCTCGCGGGGATGGATCTTCCCCATCACGAGCGCCAAATGGTTCTTCGGCTCGATGTCGCTCTCGTAGGCGATGATCTGGAACTCGCCATGGCGGGTCGGGAGCTTGGGCTGGGCCACTCTTCGCACCAGCCGCTCGTGTTGCATGCGGTAGCGGATCAGCTCCGCGATGGTCAGAATCCGGATCCGATGCTGCCGTGAGAATCGCAGGAGATCCGGAACGCGCGCCATCGTCCCGTCGTCCTTCAGAATCTCGCAAATCACTCCCGCGGGCTTGAGACCCGCGATCCGGGCCAGGTCCACCGCCGCTTCGGTTTGTCCCGCCCGCTTCAGCACGCCTCCCTCCCGGGCCATGAGGGGGAACATATGGCCGGGCCTCGCCAAATCGGCGGGTTTCGAGGCCGGGTCGACGGCCACGCGTACCGTCTCCGCTCGGTCTGCCGCAGAGATTCCCGTGGACACCTTGAGGCGCGCTTCGATGCTGACGCAAAACGCCGTCTGGTAATTGGAGGTGTTCTCCTCCACCATGAGGGGAATCTCGAGCTCCTTGAGCCTCCGGCCGGTCATCGGAAGGCAGATAAGACCCCGGCCGTAGCGCGCCATGAAATTGATCGCCTCGGGCGTGACCTTCTCGGCCGCCAGAGTCAGATCCCCTTCGTTCTCCCGATCCTCGTCGTCGACCACGATGATCATCCGCCCCGCCGTGACGTCGGCGACCGCCTGCTCCACCGTGGTGAAGCCCGCGCTGGGCGATTTTCGCACCGCGTGCGCGCGCGGCTTCTTTTCCGCCCGCAGGGCTTTCTTGTCGCGGTTTCCGGCTTTTCGAGCCATCAGATCTTCCGCTGCGCTGTCGAGTCGTTGTAGGGTTGGAGCAGGCGCTCCACGTACTTGGCCAAGACGTCCGCCTCCACGTTGATTCTCCGGGACACTTGCCACTCCCCCAGCGTGGTCGCCTTGAGAGTGTGGGGAATGAGGGCCACCTCGAATTCCTGGCCGCGCACGGAGGCAACGGTGAGGCTCACGCCGTCCAGCGCCACGGAGCCCTTCTCCACGATGTACTTTAGCAGCTCCGCGGGAGGCGTCACGCACAGCCGCCTTCCCTCGCCTTCAGGCTTCCATCCGGACACGGTCCCGACGCCATCCACGTGGCCCTGGACGAGATGCCCCCCGAGCCGATCCCCCGCACGAAGAGCGCGCTCCAGATTCACGGCAGTGCCCGGAAGCTTCCCATCCAGCGAGGTGCGCCGCAAGGTTTCAGGGCTGATTTCGACTTCGAACCAATCCGCGCCCGTTCGGATGATCGTCAGGCAAACGCCATCCACGGACACACTCTCCCCCGTCCGTAGCTCGCGAGCCAGGGAGCCGCATGCGACTCGCCCTACTCTTCCCGCGAGGGCCTCCGCGAAGCTCACCACACTTCCCACACATTCCGTCAAGCCCGTGAACAAGACGCCGCTTCCTCCACGATCGGTCTTCTCAGGCTCCCCTCCACGAGGAGATCTCCTCCCACCTCCCGCCAGCGCCACTCGTAGACGGGGATCGCATCCGACAGTCCCGCGGCGGCGGAACCTGCGAACGCGGGAATCCCCGCACTTCCCAGGATCTTCGGAGCGATGAAGACGGCGAGGTGGTCGGCGGCACCCGAGGAGAGCGCGCGACCCAAAACCTGCCCTCCTCCCTCGATCAGGACCGAGACGATCCTGCGCCGCCCGAGATCCTCCAAGACGCGCTCCAGATCCACTCGAGAGTCGCGCTCGTCCACCTCCACCACTTCGACGCCCGGCCTGGCCTCCAGCGCTTTCCTCGCCTGGAGAGGCGAGCCGCGAAGCGTGTACACCAGGGCACTCCCACCGTCGGTCCTCGATAGAATTCTGGCCTCGGGAGGCGTCCTGAGCCGGGAATCCAGGATCACGCGGAGTAGCGCCTTGCCCGCTCCCCAGCGGGCCGTGAGGAGCGGATCGTCCGCGAGAATCGTCTGGACCCCCACCAGGATGGCGTCGTGAATGTAGCGCAGCCGGTGCCCTTCTTGGCGCGCGGCCTCGGAAGTGATCCAGCGGGATTCTCCCGAGGCGGCCGCGATCTTCCCGTCGAGGGTCATGGCCGCCTTGAGCGTGACGTAGGGTCTCCCCGTCGTGACGAACCTCACGAATTTCTCGTTCAATCGCATCGCTTCCTCGCGAAGCGTCCCCTCCGACACTCGGACGCCGGCGCTGCGGAGTCTCTCGAAGCCACGCCCATTCACTCGAGGATCCGGGTCCTTCATGCAGGCGATCACCTCCACGATTCCCGCCTGGATCAAGCGGTCGGTGCATGGTGGCGTCCTGCCATGGTGGACGCACGGCTCCAGGCTCACGTAGAGCGTGGCGCCGCGGCTCTCCTCTCCGGCGAGGCCGAGGGCTTCGATCTCGGCGTGCGGGTCCCCCGCCCGGCGATGGTATCCCTGTCCGAGGATTCGATCTTCTTTTACCACCAGGGCTCCGACCATGGGATTCGGGCTCGTCTCTCCCTCGCCCAATCGGGCGAGGTCGAGGCACGCCGTCAGGAAGCGCCGGTGGCGCTCCGCGACGGGCGGGGCGTGAGTGCCCTGGGCGCTCATAGGGGTGAGCGCTCCTCGAAGACCCCATCCACGTAAGCGTCCGGATCGAACTCCACGAGATCTTCGACTTCCTCCCCGACGCCGACCCATCGCAGCGGAATTCCAAGCTCCCGCGCGATGCCGAGAGCCACGCCGCCCTTGGCCGTCCCGTCGAGCTTGGTGAGGACCAGGCCGGTGACGCCGGTCGACTCGAGAAACTTTCGCGCCTGCGCCACGCCGTTCTGGCCCGTGGTGGCGTCCAGCACGAGCAGCACCTGATGCGGACCGTCCGGGATCCGCTTGCGGATCACGCGGACCACCTTCTCGAGCTCCTTCATGAGCGGCTCGCGCGTGTGCAATCGTCCCGCGGTGTCGATGATCAAGAAGTCGCACCCGCGGGCCAGCGCCGCATCCGCGGCGTCGAAGACGACCGCCGAAGGATCCGCCCCATCCTGGTGCCGGATGAGCCCCACGCCCGCCCGCTGGGCCCAGATCTCGATCTGCTCCACGGCGGCCGCCCGGAAAGTATCCGCGGCGCACAGGAGTCCTCGCTTCCCCTCCCGGGTCCATCGGGCGGCCAGCTTTCCCGCCGTGGTTGTCTTCCCTCCGCCGTTCACCCCCACGAGAAGGACCACCTCCGGGCCTCGGACGGGCGAGAGCGGGGGTCCCCCGGGACCGGCCTCGAGAATCTTTTTCATCTGAGCCCGGACGAGATCCACGAGATCGGGCCAGCCCTGGATGGAGCGCCCCGCGGCGGATTGTCGGAGGTGCCGGATCACTTCGCTGGTGAGGGCGGGACCGACGTCGGAAAGAAGGAGGGCGGCTTCCACCCGCTCGAGCAGATCCTCGTCGATGCGGGCGGCGCCCGAGACTATATCTCTGAGCTTCTGCGCGAGGGATTCGCGCGTGCGCCCGAGTCCTCGAAAAAGCCGGCCCAGTGTGCTGCCGGAGGAATCCATGGACAGCCTATCCCTTGGTGGCCGTCCCACTCCCGCCAAGCGCCTCCCGGGACTTGCCCGCTTCGGGGCTCGAGGGATCCAGAGCGATCACCTTCTCGAAGTTGGACCGGGCCTCGTCTCTCTTTCCCGAGAGAAGCAGCGCCTGGCCGAGACCGTAGTACCCTTTGGCGTATTTGGGATTCGCAGCCACCGCACGACGGAAAGTCTCCAGGGCCTGCGGAGCGTGCTTCTCCTGGAGCTCGAGCGTCCCTAGATTGTAGAGAACCTTCTCCGGGAAGGCGTAGGTCCCATCCTTGAGGCACTCCACGAATTCGCCGCGAGCCTCGGAGAGCCGGCCGGTCTTCATGTAGACCGCCCCGAGAGTGTTCCGTGCGTCCGTGAGATAGGGATTGAGTCGGACGGCTTTCTCGAGCGATTTCTCCGCGTTGGAGTAATCGCTGAGGTAGAGATGGATGATTCCGAGAAACGAATGGATTTCCGCATTGCCGGGATCCAGCGCGACCGCCTTCTTGGCATGCGTGATGGCATCCTGGTTTTTCCCCTGATCGAAGTCGAGCTGCGCCAGCCTGTACAGGCCCTCCGCCTGACGAGACTCCGCCTTCGCTCTCGGCGCCTGAGCCGAGGCGCAGGACGTCAAACCGACGGCGAGCCCTGCGAGAAGGGAGGAAACGATTCGCCTTGCCTGCATCATGGGGTGTCTCCCGCTGAAGGCCGGAAGCGTCGGTGGCTCACAACATGCGCGCAGCCGGGCATTTTAGGAAGGGCTTGGTGTTTTGTCAAAACCATTCGGTTCACTCCCTGCCGCGCAAGAAGCTTCGAAGTCGTTCGAGGAACCCCTGCGGCTCCGGCGGCGGCTCGGAAGGAATCTCCCAAGGCTCCCAATCTCGGCCCTCGCAGATGCACTGGGGCACGTCGCGCACCATCTCGAGAGCTCGCGCGGCGCCCACGACCTCCGCCGCCGCGTCCCGGGCGCGCGAAAGCACGGGGGGTCGGTAGATCGTGTCGTGGGCGTCCGAGGAGATAATGTGGACGAGACCTCTCTCGAGCATTTTTACGGAGTAGGCCTGAGCCTTGTCTCCGAAGCCACCCAGGAGCGAAGCTCCCGTCAGCTGGGTCAGGCACCCCAGCCGCACCAGATTCTCGAGACGCTTCATGTCTGCCATGAAGTAGGCGATGCGCTCCGGGTGGGCCAGGACCGGGGTGACGCCCGAGAGCTTGAGCTGAAAGATCGTGTCCTCCGGTCGCAGGGGCATCTGCTGGTAGGGCAGCTCCAGCAGCAGGTACCGCCCCGCGGCGTTGATGGTGGTGACTTCGTGATCTTTGAGACGCTGGGGGAGATTCGGCGTGCAGTAGACTTCCGCGCCCTCGACGATCGTGACGCCCAGTCCCGCCTCCCGAACCGCGCTCTGCAGCTCGATCACCTTCTGGTGGATGCCCGGGGGAGGGTTGTCAAATTGTCCCGGCTTTTGGTGCGGTGTTGCCACGAGGGTCGTGACGCCATCCTGGAGCGCGACACGGCAGAACTCCAGCGACTGATCCAGGCTCTCCGAGCCGTCGTCGATAGCCGGCAAGACGTGACAGTGCAGATCCACCATCATGGGCTCACTCCCAGGAGTCCTCGCCCTTCAAGGGGCGCTGCATCAGATCCAGAAGAGCCTGGCGTGCGGAGATCCTTCCTTCCAGGAGCGCTGCGACGCTGCTGGTGATGGGCATCTCGACTCCTGTCTTCCCCGCCAGGAGGAGGGCCGCCGAGGTGGTGGGCACTCCCTCGGCCACCATCTTCATTCCAGAGAGAATCTCCTGCAGAGATTTTCCCTGGCCGAGCTGCACGCCGACGGTCCTGTTTCGGCTCAGGCTTCCCGTACAAGTCAGGACCAGATCCCCCATGCCCGCGAGCCCCGAGAAGGTGGAAGGCAATCCGCCGCAAGCCACTCCGAGGCGGGTCACCTCGGACAGTCCCCGCGTCATGAGGGCCGCGCTCGTATTGGAGCCGTAGCCCAACCCTTCGACCACGCCGGCGGCCAGCGCGATCACGTTCTTGATGGCGCCACCCAACTCGACACCGATGCGGTCGCGGTTCGTGTAGAAGCGATACGGCCCGAGACTGAGAGCGTCCTGAAGCACCTCCCCTTCCACCGGATCCGGGCAGCCAAGCACTCCGGCGGTGGGATCGCCTCGCGCCACTTCCCTTGCGAATCCGGGTCCGGCCAGGGCGGCGATCGCCCGCGGCGAAGCTCCGAGACTCTCCGCGGCGACTTC
>DASYRY010000451.1:0-1656 GCA_036004025.1 Candidatus Polarisedimenticolia bacterium
GCATCTTCGTGGGACAATCATCCGGCGCTTACCTGCAGGCGGCGCTCGAGGTCGCGCGCCGGGAGAGGGGCTCACGTATCGTCACCGTCTTCTCGGACCTAGGCGAGCGCTATTTCAGCACGAGACTGTGGGATCGATGAAGCCCATGAACAAGTGGCGCGCCGCCGTGGGTCTCGTGTGCTTCATCCTTCTCTCCTTGCCGATTGCGGGAGCGCAGGAACCCCGACCGCCCACCGAGCCGCCCGCACCCACCTCGACGCCGGCACCGGCGCGCAGCCACCTCTTCCTTTACATCGTGGACGGCCTGGGAGCGACGGAGATCCCGGCCTTCGGTTATCCGCGAATGACGGCGGTGCATCTTGGGTCTCAGATGGACCGCGGAGTCACCTTCCTGACGCATTACTCGGTGTCCCCCTGGACGGTCCCCTCGGTCGCGTCCCTCTTCACTTCGCTGTACCCCTCGGCCCACGGCGTGCAGAAAGCCGGGGATCGGCTGCCCGCCGCGGCGAAAACCCTGGCGGAGCTGATGAAGGAAAACGGCTACGAAACCGCCTTGTTCTCGGCGCATCCTCTCGTCGGGCCGCTCAGCGGGCTGGATCAAGGATTCGATTGGGTCGAGGAAGTGCCGGGACCGTTCTCACCGACACCCGCGCGGGGTCCCGCCGAAACCTCTGCTACGCTGAACCGGCGAATCCTCACTTGGCTGGAGAAGCGCGTCTCGTCCGCGCCCACGTTCATCACGGTGGTTTCCGGAGACCTTCTCGAGCCGTTCGGAGCGCCCGATCCGCAGGGGAGCCAGTTCATCGGACCGGAGGAGCTGGCCTGGTACCGTGAGGTCCGCGGCAAGCTTCTGGCCATGCGCCCGGGACCCCTGTCCCTGGCGACCGGGAAGGACTTGGAGCTCTTGAAGGTGGATCCCACTCAGTTCGCGACCGCTGCGCGCAAGGTTTACGATGGCGCCATCTACTTCAACGACCGGCAGATTCGAGGCCTGCGGGACACGCTCGAATCCCGCGAAGGGTGGCGGGACACGCTCTTCGTCGTCACTTCCACGCACGGCATCGAGTTCCTCGAGCACGGGCTGTTCGGGCACGGCACATCCTTGTATGACTCCTCCATCCTCGTTCCCGTCGTCATGAGCCATGCCCGACTCTTCCCGAAGCCCAACCAAATCCGGAGTCCGACGGCCAGCGTGGATCTGATGCCTACGATCCTGACGCTCCTGCAAATCCCCGTGCCGGGATCGGCGCAGGGGCTCGAGCGCGACCTCGGACTGAATCCGCAATCCCTCCGGGGAGCGCGCCCCGTCTTCTCGGAGGCCCAGCCGGCGGGCGAGCTTCCCACGGGGACGATGAGCATGGTTGCCGAGAACAGCCTGAAGTACATCGCGGCCGACGAGCTCCCGGCGGGTGTCGAACGGAAGGAGCTGGAGCTTTTCAGGATGGTGCAGACGCCGGCCGATTGGGAGAAGAAGAATTGGGTCGCCTCGGCGCCGGTCATCCTGAGCAGGGAGCGGGATTATCTGATTGCATGGAGGGCGGAGAAAGGGAAGCTCCAGCTCTCCCCGGACCCCGCTCCGTCCTCTCCCGATCCCCGGCTCAAGGAAGTCCTGGGGGCCCTCGGATACCTTCAGGGGAGGGAGCCGATCAAGGTGCC
>DASYRY010000452.1:0-2035 GCA_036004025.1 Candidatus Polarisedimenticolia bacterium
AGCTACGGGCTCAACCCCGCCTACCGGGAAGCGCTCGACCGGAGCGAGATGAAGATCACCGGGGTGGACGAGCGGGGAGAGGTCCGGATCGTGGAGCTGTCGGGCCATCCGTTCTTCGTGGCGACCCTCTTCCAGCCGGAGCTGTCGGCCTACCGTGGGGTGCCCCATCCTCTCATCCGGGCTTTCGCGGAGGCGGTTTTTCAGCATTGGCACCGGAAAGGGTCCCGCGCGGCGGGATGATAGCCGCTGCGAGCAAGCCAGGAGTTACCTCCGGGCGCCCGCCGAGAGATCGGACGCACGGTGCCAGGCGAGGGGGATCACCTCCTTGGCAAAGCGCTCCATCTCCTCCGCCTGCGGACTGAACTGCAGGAGGACCAGGTCGACGCCGGCCGCTTCGAGCTCGAGAAGCCTCGCCGCGATCCTTTCCGGCGTTCCCACCAGCCCGCATCGCAACCCGCGATTCGAGACGCTGTAATCCTCCAGGCTGACCTTCTCCTCCAGGCGCGTCCCGGCGATCCACTGGCTGTAGTTGTGATATCCCCGCGCGCTCGAACGCACGTCGGTGATCCGCGCCACCTCCCGGCGGGCGGCCTCCTCGCTTTCCCGGCAGACGACGAAACCGGCCACGCCGAACCGCAGCGGCGCGGCTTCGGGGGCGAGCAGCTCCCGGGTGCGCCTCATGACGACGATCCTCTCCGCGATGCGCTCGGGCGGATCGCCGTGCATCAGGTAGGCGTCCGCCTGGGTGGCGATGAGACGCTTGGCCGCTTCCGATTCCCCGCCCGCATAGAGCAGCGGTCCCGGGCGGCGGAGGGGTTTCGGCTCCAGAATCGCCTCCTCGAAGCGATAGTGCTTCCCCGAGAAGCTGAACCGCGGGCGGCTCCAGAGGCCTTTGACGACCGAGAGCCACTCTCCGGTCCGTTCGTACCGCGCCTGGTGCTCGTCGAAGGGAAGACCGTACTGAACCGCCTCGTCCCTCCACCAGGAGGAGACCACGTTCAGGGACAAACGGCCCGAGGCGATCCGGTCGATGTTGGCCGCCTGCTTGGCGAGCAGGCCCGGGTGGTGGAAGTTGGGGCGGACGGCCACCATCAGCTCGAGGCGGCGGGTGACGGCGGCGAGAGCCGCAGCGGTGCTCCAGGCGTCGAGCGAGGGTGCGTCGGGACCCTTGATGTCGTTGAGATTCAGCTCCGCGATGAGCGTCACGTTGAAGCCGATCATCTCGCTGCGCACCGCGAGATCCCGCACGTACTCCCAGGAGGCGGGCATCCCTTCGTCCTCCACGTTGCGCAGCCATCCGCCGAAGACCGGGAGCCAGTAGCCGAATCGAAGGCTCATGGCCGCCTCCCTTCCGCGCGCGCGACCAGGGCGTCCACGAGGCGGACGGTGGGATCGAACCCCACCACGCGCAGCGGATCCGCGACGAAATTGGAGAGGGCATTGATGTCGTAGAAGTACACCTGGCCATCCCGCTCGCTCTCGAGATACTCGATGCCGCCGACGTCCAGATGGGCGCCCGCCGCGATGCGCTCGGCTGCCGCGATGATCGCCGGAGGAGGCTCGCAGCGCTCGACCGTGAGTCCCGACTTTGCCGCGCCCGCCGGGCAGGCACTGCTGGACAGGACCTGGCCATCGGGAGTGCTGCAGATGTCGGCCGGGCAGAGATCGAACCCCATGCCCGGCCCGAGGTGAACGCGGATCGCGTAAAGGTAGCGACCCTCCAGAGTCTCGATCCTCACGATGCTCCGGCCGCGCGGCGGGTGATACTCCTGGAGAAGGAGCGTGCCATCGAGCCCGGGATCGAGCCCTCCGGGTCGCGACGCGGCGGAGGCGAGAGCCGTCGCATTCTCGAACCGGACGATTCCCGCGCCGCTGCCCCCGACGTTGGGCTTGACGAGGAGCGGGAACTCGAGATCCGCGGCGGCGGAGAGGAGCTCCGCGGGATCGCTGACGACCCGGGTGCGAGGGACCGGAAGGTCCAGCTTTCGCAAGAGCGCCACCTGCAGAGCCTTGCTTACCTCGTAGGTGAAGGCGC
>DASYRY010000453.1:0-6303 GCA_036004025.1 Candidatus Polarisedimenticolia bacterium
GCGGTAGGCGCGAAGTTTCAGGTACCAGGTCCCGGCGTCGCGGTCCGGAAAGCTGAGATAGCCGGCGGTGCGGTCGGTCGGAGTCAGGCTTCGCTCGTACTCCAGCTGGAAGGTGGTCTTGAACCCCGCGCCCAACGGCGAGGATAGATGGAGGCTGTAGGCTTCCTCTTCGGCTTTCCAGGTGAGCGCGGTTTTATTTCCCTTGGCATCCACCACCGAGGCGACTCGCCAGCGCTCGCTTCCGGACACCGCCGGATTGCCGGGCTGCCCCGGCGCCTCCAGGAAGAGGGTGTCCAAGGGGGCTTCGGTTTCATTCTTGTAGACGACTTTCTCGATCCCGTGCAGGGTTCCTTGAGCGGGATCCAGGGAAAGCTCGATCCGGTATTCATTGGCGGCGAAGAGGCACGGCGAGAAGAGGAGAAGGGCGGCCGAGAGGACCTGCCGGGCGATCGTCGCAAGCGTCCGCATCATGCGGCACCTCCGGTTCACGAGACGGGCCGATCGAATCCCCGCGCGCGACGATGCTACCAGAGGATCCGCGGGATCGGCAAAGGAGGACCTGTTGACCCGCTAAGCCGGGCTCAATAGAATCGCGGCAGCTCATGGCTTCTCTCGCTTCCCAATACGACGATTCGTTCCTGCAGAATGCCCTCTCCGCGGTCGGCCTGCCTCGCGGCTCCTGGTCCGATCTCTTCCTCGAGCGTTGCACGACCTCCAGGATGGACTGGGATCTATCCGGCGGCGTGCGCGTCACCTCGGGCGTACGCGAAGGCTTTGCGCTGCGTCGAGTGGAGTCGGGACGCCAGCGCATCGTTTCGGAAGAAGGGTTGTCGCACGAGCGCATCGACAAGGCGTGCCGGGGAGACGGCTCCTTGGACGCCGCCCCGGCGGATCGAGAGCCGCCGGACGACTCTCCGGCCACTGACGCGCTGCCGGGAGGCTTTCTCGAAGATCTAGGCCGAGATTTGGCGGCCGCAGTGGCGACCGATGGATGCTTGTCGCTCAGGGTCGAGCAGCTCCGGAGGGAAACGGGAGTCGCGCTTGGCGCGGGGAGCGTGCATCGAAACTGCATCACGCGTGTCGTTCTGGCCTGCCGGCTGGATCGCTCCATCGGCGCCTTCTCCACGGGCCTGGGCGCCGGGAGCCTGGAGGCGCTTCTCGCGAAGGATCCGGGGAGGCGATTTCACCGGGATCTGGAGGAAGCGCTCCAGGACGGCCGGGAGGCGCGCGATGCGCCGGAGGGAGAATTCCCCGTCGTCTTCGCCCCCGGCACGGGAGGAGTATTCTTTCACGAGGCTTGCGGTCACGCCCTCGAAGCAGATCAGGTGCTCAGAGGAACCACGCCGTTCAGAGATTTGCTGGGCTGTCGCATCGCCCCGGAGCGGGTGGGCGCCATGGACGATTCGAGCCAGCCCGGATTGGAAGGCAGCTACGAGTGGGACGATGAGGGGTTGGCGTGCCGTGGCACGGTTCTGATTGCCCGCGGCATCCTGAAGGCGTTTCTCGCCGACCGAATCACCGGAGAGAAGCTGGGTCGCGGCAGCACAGCCAACGGGCGGCGCGAATCGTTCCGCGACGCGCCCCTTCCGCGCATGTCGAATGCGTTCCTGATGGCCGGCGACGAGGATCCGCAGGAGATTCTCCGCGGGACGACGAAGGGGATCTACGTCGCGCGTCTCGATGGCGGCCGAACGGACCCCGCGACGGGAGAGTTCCTCTTCCGTGCCTCCCGAGGGAGCTTGATTGAGGAGGGAAGACTCACCTCACCCCTGCGTCCCTTCACCCTTTCGGGGAGCGGCCCCGCGGCGCTGAGAAGTATCGAGTGCGTGGGAAGCGATCTTTCCTTCGGAGACGGGGCGGGCTCGTGCGGCAAGGAGGGACAGCGCGTCCCCGTGGCGGCAGGACTCCCCACCGTGCGCCTGACCGCTCTGGCCGTCAGGCCGGGCTGAAGTCCGGGACCGAGAAGTCCCTCTTCCATTCTTCCTTGGCATCCGCCAGCTCGCGAAACCGGCGCTCCTCCGACCAGCCCAGCCACGATTGCAGGAGTCTCGAGGCTCCCTCGGCGATCATCCTCCCCTGGGGAGAGTTCATGCGCGCTTCCATCATCAGAGGATGAAGCCGGCGGAAGAGGAGATCCGCAAGGCGCACGACTCCCTCGTTCTCGATCGCGTGAATGACCTCGGCGGGAGTGACCGGGCATCCCGGGGCGAACGGCGTTCCGAGTGCGGGGGCCTGCGCGACGCGGCGGAAGATTCCCGCGGCGCGAGAGCCGTACGTGGCTCCGAGATGTCGCACGACGGAAGCATCGAGCGCCGCAGGGATTTCCGGATCTGCCTCCGGCGCGCGTCCCTCCGCCCCGGGGAAGAGCTTCCACGATGTGATGCACGGATCGGCCCGGCGTCCGAAGCGGGTGAGGAGGATTCCCGCAGCCAGGTCGAGCACTGTCTCGGCCATCCGGCGGCAGGAAGTGAGCTTCCCGCCCACCACCGTGACGATACCAGGCGCCTCCTGGAAGATGCGAAAGTCGCGAGACAGCTGACCGGTGGGGAGCTTGGCGCGGTCCAGGAGCGGGCGGATTCCGGCCCAGGTGCAAAGCGCTTTCTCGCGGGAGATGAGCGGGGCGTCGAAGGTCTCTCCCGCGACGCCGAGGATATAGTCCACTTCCTCCGCGTCGGCGCGAACCGGCTCGAGAGGGCCGGTGTGATCCACTTCCGTGGTGCCGAGATAGGTGAAATCCCCTGCAGGGACGGCGAAGAGGATTCGGCCGTCGGCGCGCGACGGCATCACCACGACGCGGGATACCGGCAGGATCTCCCTGGGGAGCGCCAGGTGTGAGCCGCGGCTCGGACGCACCCGGCCTCCGGAGCCGCGGGATTTCCCCGAGCCGGCGCCGTCCGGGAGCAGCGCGCCGGTCCAAGGTCCGCAGGCGTTGATCACGACGGCCGCTCGGGCTCCCAGGGAGGCGCCGGAGAGCCGGTCTTTCAGCACGATTACCGCCGGACCGGTCTCCGAGGGGACGAGGCGCTCGACTTCCACATGCAAGGCGACGATGGCTCCCGACTCGACGGCCGAGACCGCCGTCTCCACGACCAGCCGCGCATCGTCGGCGGCCCCGTCTCGATAGACCACCGACCCGCGCAATCCTTCGGCGCGCAGGCCAGGCTCCAGAGTCAGCGTGGCGCTCGTGCTCAAGGACCGCGTGCCGGGCAGGCGGTTCCGTCCCGCGAGGAAATCGTAGAGTCCGACCCCCAGCCGTAGTTTCCAGCGGGACGGGCCCGCACCCGATCGCGCCGGGAAGAGAAACTCCGCCGGGCGCACCAGGTGGGGCGCAACCGCCATCAAAGTGGCGCGCTCCACCAGCCCTTCCCGGACGAAACCGAACTCGCCCGTCCTCAGGTAGCGCAGCCCCCCGTGGATGAATCGAGTGGAGCGCGACGAAGTCCCCGAGGCGAGATCGCTGCGCTCCACCAGGCAGACGTCCAGGCCGCGCAGCGCGGCGTCGCGAGCGACGCTGCATCCCGTCGCGCCGCCGCCGACCACCAGCATGTCGAAGACGCGATCCCCCAGGGCCTGGAGATGCTGCTCGCGGTCCCAGGTCAGCTTCATTTTTTTGGATTCGCGCAGCGTTTTCTGGGTCGTCATGCTGGGGCGAACTCTAGCGCAGAGCCGTGGCGAACACCACCCAGGATCGAATCGCCCTCGGCGTGTCGCATGATATCCTCGCGTCGAGGAGATGGGAGCGATGGCCGGGGACAATCCGCTGGATGCCAGGAGCGACCGCGGGTCGACGGGATTCTTGACCGCGGGCTCGCGTGACCTCGAGCAAGCGGAACGGCTGGTGGAGGAGGCGCTCCTCGCCGGAGCGGAAGAAGCCGAGGTCTATCTCAAGAGCAGCACCACGACGAGCATCATCTTGAAGGGTGGGTTCTCCACTCTCGCGGGAGGCAGCGAGCGCGGCCTGGCGCTGCGGGTGTTCGACGGCAAGGGCTGCATGGGACATGCCTTCGCATCGTGGAGCGGCCCCGAGGTGGGACACCGAGTCGTCTCGCACGCCATGGCTTCGCTCGAAGCATCCTCCTCCCCGCCGATCGTGCCGCGCCATCCGGCGCCTCGACCGTCCGAGCCGTTTGCGGACATCGCGGGGGTGCTCGACGCGGAGGTCCTGGAAAGCGGTCCCGCCGAAAAGCGTGCCTCGATCGAGACAGGGATGCGCCAAGCGCATCGCCAGGCGGCCCTGCGCCTGGGAGTCGCCTATCGGGACGGCGTCTCGAGAGTCGTGATCGCCAACAGCCGCGGGCTCCAGGCGTCCTTCTCGCGCACGCTGGCGCTGCTCACGCTCACGCTGTCGGGTGCGGGCCGGCCCACGCTGTACGCGGAGGCGGCGGCGTGCGGGCTGAGACAGGACTCGATTCGAGACAACACGGAGAACCTGCTCCGCTTGGACGGCTCGGAGCCGGAGCGGGAGATTCGTCCCGAAATCCTTTTGCTGGAGTCTTCCGCCGCGACGGGGCTGGTGCGCTGGATCGAGCGCGAGGTTTTCACGGATCCCGAATCGCTCTCGAGCCCGGAGCGCTTCCGCCGCATCGCTTCGGAGACGGTGGAGGTGGTCGACGATCCGTGGCTCCCGGGCGGCCTCGCCAGCGGTCCGTTCGACGGGGAGGGGCATCCCACGGCGCCTGTCAAGACGGTGAAGGCGGGGATCCCGGTGGCCCGGCTCGGCGACGGGAAATCCGCATTGGGGGATTCCGGACATTCGGTGCGCGCTTCCTACCGCGATCTTCCGGCTCCGGGCGGGTCCAATCTGCTCATTCTCGGGGGTCGCAGGAGCCGGGAGGAGATTCTCCACGGTGTGGAGGCGGGGCTGTTCGTCGCCGCGCTGGAGTCGGATTCCCGCGGGGAGCACCGAGAGCGCGAGGCCTGCTGGCGGGGAATCGGCTGGAGGATCCGGAATGGACGGCTCGAGGGAGCTTGCCACGGATTCCTGTTCCGCGCGGCGCCGGGCTTGCTGTTGAGCCGGATCCTGGAAGTCTCCCGCGACGTTCGCTTCTCCTTGCGTGGGACCACGGCTCTCGGATCTCCGGACCTGCTCATTCGCCTCGAGGAGTGAAGACGAATCTCTCGAACAATGGGAATATCGAGTGGTAGCGCTGGCTCCCGAGCATAGCGTCTCGCACCATGCGCAGCGTCCGCGGAATGTACTGCGCGTACCCTACGTTCCCCATCTGATGACATTGATAACCGAACGTTCCCAGGTCCTTGATGTTGCGCTGCAGCGCCATTCGCTGAAACTCCTCCCGGAACTCCTCGGACGCCAGGTCCGTCCGTCCGGCCAGAAAATGGCGGATCCCTTCCTCGCGGATCTCCTCTTCCAGATCGAGGGAAGAGTCTCGCAGCAGCGATGCCAGGTCATAGGAAGGGGGGCCCATTCGGGCATCCTGGTAGTCGATGACCCGCAGCCCGCCGGGGGTCACCATCAGGTTGCGTGACTGAAAATCGCGGTGGCAAAGGACTCTCTGGCTGCCTCTCAGGGACCCGGAGAGCCATTGGAAGAAACTCTGGAATGCGGCCTCCTCTGTCACCTCCGGGTGTGCTCCTCGGAATCCCTTCACGAAGTATCGGAAGAAATGATTCAGCTCCCAGAGAAGCTTCTCTTCGTCCATGGCCGACTGCCGAGCCACCGCATCGGGTGGGAGCTCGACAGTGCCTTTGCCTTGAAGCAGCAAGATGATGTCGATCGCCTGGCGATAGAAAGGCCTGCGGTCGATCGAAGCATCGTTGAGCAGCGCTCCTTGAAGCGTGGTATCGCCCAAATCTTCCAGGACGACCGCTCCGTCTTCCGGCAGGACCCTCTCGATTCTCGGCACGGGAACTCCCAGACGCTCGAAGTGCTCGTGATTCCCCTTCAGGGACGATTTCTCCCAATCGAGCTTGTCCGGATAGATCATCAGCACCTGTGACGGTGCCGCGGGCGGGAGGATCCTGAAGAATCGCCTCGTGGAGGCGTCCCCCTTCAATGGGAGCAGCGTCGTCCCTGGCGGGAAGTGCCGAGCCAGAAGGGAGTCGAGAAATGCGGTTGAATCCATCAAAAGGATGCCAGGAGCAGACTTTCCATGCGCTCGAGCCCTTTGCGATCTCCGAAGTAGGAGGGCTCATCCAGGATGACCTTGCGCTGTAGTCTCGCCCCGGACGGCACGCGCGCCCCGAAGCCCATGATGCATTCGGACAGGTGAGCATTCTCACCCACGACGGCATCATCCCATAGCACGCACCGGCTTAGCCTTGCCCCTCGAGCCAATCGCACTC
>DASYRY010000454.1:0-7498 GCA_036004025.1 Candidatus Polarisedimenticolia bacterium
CGCTAGGTCCGAGTCCTCCGGATGCGAAGTCGGCCCCACCAGCTCCACGCCCGCGGAGCCTTCCTTCTCGAAGAACGAGCGCGCCATCCGAGAGTAGTCCAGCAGGCTGAAGACATCGCCGTAAATCACGAAGAACGCGTCGTCCAGCCTCGACTCGAACCCCTTCACTCCTCCCGCCGTCCCCCGGATCTCCGGCTCCAGCTGATAATCGATCCGGACCCCCCAGCGGGAGCCGTCGCCGAAGTGTCCACGAATCGCCTCCGGGAGATAGTGGAGATTGATGAAGATTTCCTCGATACCCTGCGAGCTCAGCCGCTCGACGTGGTGCTCGAGGAGCGGGCGTCCCTGCACCGGCACCATCGCTTTGGGCAGCGTGTCGGTGAGAGGCCTGAGGCGGCTTCCGAATCCTGCGGCGAGAATCACGGCCTGGCGAATCCGACTCGTGTCCATCAACGCTTTCTCCCGAGTCGGCCGATCAGCCTGGCCGCGGAAGCCAGATCCGCCGCGCGATGGTCCGGCTGGACCGAGTATCGGCCATCCTTTCCGCCATAACCGGTGGCCAGCAGGATGGTCTGGAGTCCCGCCTTGCGGCCCGCCAGGATGTCACGCGTGCTGTCTCCCACCATGAAGCTCCCGCCCGAAGCGATGCCGAGCTCACGCGCGGCGCGGCGGATCAGCGCGGTCCCCGGCTTCCTGCACCGGCATCGAACCCGATACTTCGGCAGGTTCGCATGGGGATGGTGGGGACAGTAGTGGATGGCATCCAGCCGAGCGCCGCGACGCTGCAGGCGCGCCTCGAGCGCGCGGTGAATCGACCGGAGCTGCGTCTCGGTCAACCATCCTCTCGCCACGACGGGCTGGTTCGTGATCACGATCACCCGGTATCCCATCCGGTTCAATGCCCGGATGCCTCCCGCGGCACCGGGAAGCAGGCGGAGCTGGCGGAGATCCCGAAGGAGATCGACTTCCCGGTTGATGGTGCCGTCGCGGTCCAGGAAGACCGCCCGGGCCAGGCGGGCCATGCGATGGTCCTATCCGCCGGAGGAGCGCCGGGCGAGCTGGTGATCGAAGTAGTCTTGGAAGTATTTGGTGATCAAGTGGAGGATCACCGCGTGGATGCCTTCCACGATCTCATATTTTCCCTTCTCGGTCTTCACCGCGATTCTGGCGTCCGAGAGCTCGTTGAGCCTTCCGCCGTCGAACCCGGAAAGTCCGATGACCGGGACATTCCTGCGGCGCGCCAGCTCCACCGCCTTCACGATGTTCTCGGAATTCCCCGAGCTACTGATGGCGATGACGCAGTCCGTCTCCTGCAGGTAGTTCTGCAGGGGTCCCGCGAAGACCATGTCGTATCCCACGTCGTTGGCCCACGCGGAGAGCTCTTCCTCCGTGGACGGGAGGCGAATCGCCTGGAACCGCCGGCTGTGCGATTCCAGGTTGTGGCTGAAGACGGTCTTGTTGAAATCGCTCACCCAGTGCGTGGCCAGCGCCAGCGAGCCTCCGTTCCCGAAAATGTAAATCCTGCCGTCCCGTTCGTACACGGCCTGGATCATATTGATCGCCTTGGCGATCTCGCGGATCGGGAGGCCGGCCATCACCTGGGTCACGTCGCTCACGAAGGTACGGATGAAGCCTTCCATGTTGAACCTCAGCGAACAGGAGTTTGCTGATTGCGATAGACGAGATCCGTCCCCGACTGGACCATGCGGACGCCGATCTCCTTGAAGCCTTCGAGACGATCCTTCGCCGCCCGATCGGACAGCGAGCGGCGAATCGACGCGTGCGAGCCGGGAGGCGCCAGGAGCATCAGGCATCCCCCGCCGCCGGCGCCGAGAATCTTGCCGCCCCAGGCGCCGGAGGCCAGGCCCGCCTCGTAGAGAGCGTCCAGCACCGACGTGGAAACCATCGAGGCGAGACTCCTCTTGCGCGTCCAGCCTTCGTGCAGCATGTGGGCCATGCCGCGCACGTCTCCCTCCAGCACCCGGCGCGCGAACTCGGGAACGGACTCGGCCATCGCCACGTAGGTTTCGAAGTGCTGGTCGACTCGCGATCGCTGCTCGGTGAGGACGCTGGAGGCGGGGCGCGTGATCCCGGTGAAGAAAAGCAGGAGGTGCTCCTCGAGCACCGCTCGCTTCCGGTAGTCCGCCAGCACCGGGGAGACGTCGACCGAGCCGTCGGAATTGAATTGAAAGACGTTGAAGCCTCCGAACGCCGCCGCGTACTGGTCTTGCTTCCCGATCGGCTCCTGGACCAATTCGATCTCCAGCCGGCTCGCCTCCTCCGCCGCCTGGCGGTTGCTCAGCACGCCTCCGAGATGCGCGTGCAGGCCCCGCAGCAGCGCGACACTGAAGCTGGAGGAGGAGCCCAGGCCCGTTTTGGCGGGAAGATCCGCGAAGGATCCCACTTCCAGTCCCGTCTTCACGAGGCCCAGATCCAGCAGGGCCGCCTTCAGGCGCGTGTGCTCGAGCTCTCCGGGATGGTCGACGATCTCGGTCTTCTGGTACTTGATGGTGAACTTGTCGACGAGAGGGGTGGGATTGATCAGGACGTAGACGTACTTGTCGATGGTGGCGGAGACGACCCTTCCGGGATGCTTTTGGTAGAACTCCGGGAGGTCCGTCCCCCCTCCCACGAAGCTGATCCGAAGCGGCGCCCGCACGAGTATCATTCTTTTAGTGTACCCCAGTCGAGGCGAACTCCGCGACGCCGACCCTCGCGCTCCTCCCCGCGGGCTCGAAGGGGTCGTTGACGCTTCCTCTCCGCGCCGGTACGATCTCCGATCTCGATCCCTTCGGCCCGGCCATCCGTCCGATCCACGAGGAGAGATCCCAATGTCCGAGAAGCTGGTTCGCTACCGCGCCGAGGAGGGGGTCGCCATCCTGGAGCTGAACAACCCACCGGCCAACACCTACAGTCACGAGATGATGCTTCAGCTCGACGAAGCGATCCTCCGCGCCCGCTTCGACGAGACGGTCCATGTGCTGGTGCTGCGGGGATCCGGGGAGCGGTTTTTCTGCGCCGGCGCCGACATCCGCATGCTCTCCGAGGTAACACCGCGCTTCAAGTATTACTTCTGCCTCCATGCCAACGAGACCCTGAATCGCCTCGAGCAGACCCCCAAGCTGGTGATCGCCGCCCTCAACGGGCACACGGTCGGAGGGGGCCTGGAGGTGGCGCTCGCCGCGGACATCCGGATCGCGCGTCGGGGAGCCGGCAAGATCGGGCTGCCGGAGGTGGCCCTGGGGGTGCTTCCCGGCACCGGCGGGACCCAGCGACTGTCGCGCCTGCTGGGCCGCTCGAAGGCCCTGGAGATGCTCGTCTCGGGAAGGACGTTCTCCTTCGACGAGGCCAAGGAGATCGGCCTGGTGGGCCAGGTCTTCGAGGCGGACGACTTCGAGAAGAAGGTGCTGGAGTACGCGCGGGAGTTCTGCCCCCCGCGGAAGGCGGTGCTCGCGGTAGGCGCCATCAAGCGGGCGGTCGTCTCGGGCCTGGAGTCCTCGTTCGCCGAAGGATTGGCCCTGGAGAGGGAGCTGCAGCAGCAGCTCTTCACCAGCGAGGACGCCCGCGAGGGACTCGCTGCCTATGGGGAGAAGCGACCTGCCGATTTCAAGGCCCGCTGAGCCTCCGGCCTCCGGCGCTTCCGCGGAAACCGGAGCCCCGGTCGCACGCGTGCTTCCTCGAGAGCCGCGAGTCGTGTTTCTCAATCAGATCTATCCGCCCGCGTTCGGCGGCGGGGGTCAGTACCTCGCGCTGATCAGGAAGGCGGCCACCCGAGCCGGCATCCCCTCCCTGGTAGTGACCGGCAACCGCGGGATCCCCGGGAGCGGCGACCCGGACGTGATCCGGCTTCCCACCCCGGGCGGCGAGCGGCTCCCCCGATTGGGAGAGTATTGTTTCGCGCTGCTGAGTCCGTTCGTCCTGTTCGCGCTGCGGCGCCGATACGATCTCATCCACACCATGGGAAGCGCCCACTCGGTCTACGGGGCGATTCTCATGGGCCGCCTGCTCGGCAAGCCGGTGGCGGTCGCCTCGGTCCAGAACCGAGGGGACGATCCGGCCGGCATCCTGCCGCAGCGCTTCGGCCATCTCAAGAATGGCATTTTCTCGCGGGCTTCCCGATTCATCTGCTGCTCGGGACTCCAGCTGGACACCTATCGCACCGCGGGGTATCCGGCGCTCAAGGTCCGTTTCATTCCCAATGGATGCGATCCGGAGCGCTTCGTCCCCAGCCCGAGTGACGAAGCCAAGGCTTCTTTGCGCAGCCGCCTCGGAATTCCACCCGAGGGGTTCGTCACGGTCACGCTGGGGGCGATCATCGAGCGCAAGGGGATCGATCTGCTCGCGCAGGCCTGGGCCCGGTTTCGCGCCGGACGCAAGGACGGCACGCTCGTGCTCGTCGGACCGAACCGATCCTCGGACGCGGGATCGGGTGTGGAGGACGCTTTCGTGGACTCGATCCGGGCCCGGTTGGCCCAGGCCGGGGTCGCCGATTCGGTGATCTTCGCGGGGAAGGTGTCCAACGTGCCCGAATACCTTCAGGCAGCCGATGCCTTCGCCCTCATGTCCCGGGGAGAAGGGTTTCCCGTGGCCATCCTGGAGGCGATGTCGGCGGGAATTCCCTTCTTGCTCTGGGACTTGCCCGATTACGGCGGCTACGACCTCAAGGACCGGGTGCATGGCTTCTTCATCCCTCCCTTCGACACCCAGCTGCTGACCGGGCGATTGTCGGAGCTCGCGGCGGACCGCGTCGCACGGGGGCGAATGGGCGAAGAGGCCCGTCTGCTCGCCGCCCGCTTCAGCCTCGAGCGAAGCATGGCGGACCACCTGGCTTTGTATCGCGAGATGGTCGGGGAATGAGCCGTCCCGTCCGGGTGGCCCTGGTGATCGGACAGCTCCACGCCGGCGGGTCGGAAAGGCAGCTCTACGAGCTGGCGCGTGGATTGTTCGGAGGTCCGTGCGAGCCGTTCGTCTATTGCCTTTCCGAAACGGTGGAGCCGTTCGGTCCCGCGCTTCGATCGGCGGGGATTCCGGTTCGGATCGTGCCGCGGCGGCGGCGCTTCGAGCTCCGCCGGGTGCGCGCTCTCGCCCGCCTCCTGCGCCAGGACCGGATCGAGGTCATCAATGCCTTCTCGCAGCATGTCAATTTCTATGCCTACCTCGCGGGCCGCCTGGCCCGGCGCGGGGCGCTGGTAGCCTCCAACCGCTCCACCGAGCCCCGGGTGCGCCGCCGGCTCGAGCAATGCGTCGACACCTTCGTCTTCCGCCGCTGCCGGCGCCTCGTGGTGAATTCCTTCGCCGGACTCGATTTCACTCGATCTCTTTACGGCGTCGCTGCCGAGCGCATCGTCGTGATTCCCAACGGTGTGGACCTGAAGCGGTTCGAGCCGAACGGCGATCCCGCAGCGATTCGCGCCGAGCTGGGAATCCCCGCCGCGTCGCCGGTGGCCGGGATGGTCGGGCGGCTCTCCGCCGAGAAGCGCGTCGATCTCTTCCTGCGTGCGGCGCAGCGGGTCGCGTCCCGCGTTCCGGAGAGCCGCTTCCTGGTCATCGGCGGGGGGAATATGCTCGAGGAGCTGAAGGCCCTGGCGGGCTCGATGGGATTGCAGTCCCGCGTGGTTTTTACGGGGGCGAGGCCGGATGTGGGGGCGCTGCTCGCAGCGATGGATCTTCTGGTTCTGGCCTCCGATTTCGAGGGATTGCCCAACTCCGTGATGGAAGCCATGGCAGCGGGAAGGCCCGTCGTGGCCACCGATCTGGGAGGTTGCCGCGAGCTGGTCACACCGGGAGAGACGGGCCTCCTTTTCCCTGCGGGATCCGTGGAAGCCCTCAGTGAGAGGATGGCCGAGATGATGGAGCGCGAGGATCGGGGCCGTGCGATGGGACGCGCGGGCAGGGAGCGGATCCGGGCGCAATTCAGCGTGGATCTCATGGTGCGTCGATTCGAGGAGCTGTTCGCGCGATGCGCGCGAGAAACCGCGGCCCCGGCCAATCTTGACGCCTCCTCCCGTCTCCCCTAGACTTCTCCGCCTCGAACGTCTCTTGCGTGGAGTCCCCTTTGCGCGCCATCCGAATCCTGGAGCACGGCGGCCCCGAAAAGCTGCTGTTCGAAGAGGTCGCGCCGGAGCCCGTGAGCTCCATCTCGGCGCGTATCCAGCTTCGCGCCGCGGGAGTCAACCACCTGGACCTCTGGGTGCGCCGCGGGATTCCGGGCGCACGCTATCCTCTGCCGCTGATCCTCGGGAGCGACGGCGCTGGCGTGGTGCGGGAGGTCGGCACGGAGGTGAAGGGATTCGCTCCCGGAGATCGCATCGCCCTCGCCCCCGGGCTCTCGTGCGGCATGTGCGAGGCCTGCTTCTCCGGGCGGGACAACCTCTGCCGCGAGTTCGGCATCCTGGGTGAGCACCGGAACGGAACGTACGCCGAGGAGATCGTGGTGCCCGCGCGCAACCTCGTCCGTATCGGCGAGGCGCTCTCCTTCGAGGCAGCCGCGGCCGTTCCCCTGGTCTTCCTGACCGCGTGGCAGATGGTGGTGGACAAGGCCCAGGTGGTTCCCGGGGAGACGGTGGTGGTCCTGGGCGCGGGGAGCGGCGTGGGATCGGCCGCAATCCAGATCGCGCGCCTGCACGGCGCCCGCGTCCTGGCGGTCTCGACCAGCGCCGAGAAGCTCGAGAAGGCCCGTGCCCTGGGAGCCGACGAGGGGATCGATCTCTCCCGCAGCGATCTCCGAGAGGAAGTGCGGCGGCTCACCGGCCGCAAGGGGGCGGAGGTCGTCGTGGAGCACGTCGGGAAAGCCACCTTCGAGCAGAGCCTGCTCTGTCTGGCTCGAGGAGGAAGGCTGGTCACCTGCGGCGCCACCTCCGGAGCCGAGGTCACGCTGAACCTCCGGCACGTCTTCTTCAAAAACCTTTCCATCCTGGGCTCCACCATGGGGAGCCGGGCCCACCTCGGCGCTATATTCCGGCACGTGGAGGCCGGCCGTCTCAAGCCGGTGGTGGACCGAGTCATGCCCCTCCTGCAGGCCGCCGACGCCCACCGGCTTCTCGAGGAGAGCCGGATCTTCGGAAAAATCATCCTCACTCCCTGAAGCGGAGCTTCGACGAGGTTTCGACATGGCATTCATCAATATCGGCTTCACCGTTCTGGACCGGATCGCCACGCTCACCATCGACCGTCCCGATGTCCGCAACGCGCTCGATGAGGCCACCGCCGCCGAGATCGAAAGCGCGCTCACCGACGCCGAGGAGAACCGCGACGTGGTCGTGGTCGTGTTCACCGGAGGCGGCGACAAGGTCTTCGTCTCCGGAGCCGACCTCCGTGACCTCCATCATCGCAAGTCGAAGCAGGTGCTCGAAGCCTGCCTGAACCGCCTCTGCGCGCGCATCGACTCCTTCCCGAAGCCGACCATAGCTTCCATGAACGGCCACGCGCTGGGCGGGGGGATGGAGCTGGCCCTCGCCTGCGACTTCCGCATCGCCGTGACGGGCGCCAAGCTGGGCTT
>DASYRY010000455.1:0-6394 GCA_036004025.1 Candidatus Polarisedimenticolia bacterium
CCGAACGCCAGCCTTTCGGAGCCCAAGCAGCCGATCGTCTACTACCTGGAAAAGACCATCCCGGCCGAGTACCGCGATGCCGTCAAGCGCGGGATCGAGGGCTGGGGCGCCGCGTTCGAGGCGGCGGGATTCAAGAATGCCATCGTCGCCCGGGACCAGCCCGACGATCCGAATTGGGACGCCGCGGATGTCCGTTACGCGAGCATCCGGTGGATCGTGGCGCCGGGAGCGGGCTTTGCCCAAGGCCCCTCGCGCGTCAACCCGTACACGGGAGAGATCTTCGACGCGGATATCCGGTTCTCGGCCGATCTCGTCCGGAACTTCCACCAGGCCTACCAGCGCCTGGCCCATCCGATCACCTCGCTGGGAACGCCGCTGACCAGCCAGCAGGCGCTCCTGCGCTCCCTCACGGGCTGGACGGATCTCATGGGCGCGCTTTCCACCGACGCGCCGCTGTCCGCGGGGGGTCCGGCCGGCTGGGCGCCCGCGGGCGCGCGCAGCGATCGCTCCCTGGCCGCGATGGGCTACTGCGATTTCGCGCAAGGCTTCATGCAGCAGATGGCCGCGGGTCGCGACCTCCTGCAGGCGAGGGGACAGATGAGTCCCGAAGCCGAGCTCAAGTTCGTCAACGATGCTTTGGTCTACATCACCTTGCATGAAGTGGGGCACACCCTGGGGCTGAGGCACAACTTCAAGGCCAGCAGCATGCTCAGCTATGAGGGGCTTCAGGATGCGACGAACACCGCGAGGGAAGGCCTCTCCGGATCCGTGATGGACTACATTCCCGCGAACCTGGCGCCGGAAGGGAAGGCGCAGGGCCAGTATTTCACGAGCACCGTGGGACCCTACGACAAGTGGGCCATCGAGTACGCCTACAAGCCTGTCGCGGGCGGATCGCCTGAAGAAGAAGTGTCGGCTCTGAATCAAATCGCCTCCCGGGTCGCCGACCCCCGGCTGGCCTACGGGACCGACGAAGACTCGTACGGACCCCTCGGGATCGACCCGATGGTCAATCAATGGGACCTGAGCGGAGATGCTCTCGCCTACGCCCGGAACAACGCGGCCATCTACCGCGAGATGGTCAGCAAGATGGAGGTCCAGTTCGGCGAGCCCGGCACCCGGTACCAGCGGCTGCGGCAGGTGTACGCGACCGCGGTAGGCCAGATGGTCCCGCCGACGGTGAACGTGTCCAAGGTCATCGGCGGAATCCGTCACAACCGGGACCACATCGGCGATCCCAGCGGACGGCTTCCGTACGACCCAATCCCGGCGGCGCAGCAGCGCGAGGCTCTGGATTTCCTTGCGAAGGAGGTCTTCGGACCGGAAGCCTTCAAGATCGCGCCGCGCCTGCTGAACAAGCTTGCCATCGAGCGGCTGCCGGATCTGGAGGGGACCGTCTGGCAGGTGGAGCGCAACGACTTCCCGATCCACAACCTGGTGCTGGCCATCCAGTCGATTCCCTTGAACCGGCTCTACAGCTCGGTCACGCTCAATCGCCTGAACGACATGGAGGCGCGCATGGGGGGGAACGGCTCGGTCACGATCGGCCGTCCGACCGACAGCGAGTTGCCCTTGGTCCAGAAGGATCGGCCCTTCACCATGGCCGAGATGTTCTCGGGAGTGCGCAAGGCGATCTGGAGCGAGCTCCAGACGCGAGGAGAGGTGAGCTCTTTCCGGCGAAACCTCCAGCGCGCGCACTTGCAGCGGCTCGTCGAGCTGGCCGTGAAGCTGGAGCCCGGGGTTCCCGAGGACGCCCGGACCATGGCGCGGGCCGACCTGACGGAGATCCGCCGGGGGATCGATGCCTCCCTCGTCGCAGGCAAGATCGGACCCATGACGCGCGCGCACCTGGACGAGTCGAAAGCGCGGATCAACGCCGCCCTGGCGGCGGGTCTGGAGCGCCAGCTGCCGCATTGAGCTTGAAAGGCCGAGGAACCTTCGCGCTGAGGCGCGTGCTTCTTCTCCGGCTTCCGCCGCCCCCTTTCCCCAAGGGGGCGGCGCGAAGGCGGGTATAATCCTGGCCGTCGTCCGGGAGAGGCAGCGTGAAGGTCGTTTACTCCGACGGGTATTATCTCAAGCTGGGAGAGCATGTCTTCCCCGCGGTCAAGTACCGCCGGGTGAAGGAACGCCTTCTCGAGGAGAAGATCGTCGAGCCTTCGGACCTGCGGGAGCCCGAGCCCGCGACCGACGATGATCTGCTGCTGGTCCACACCCCTTCCTACATCCAGAAGCTCAAGATGGGGACCTTTTCGCCGGTCGAGGTGATGCGGCACGAGGTTCCTTACTCTCGCGAGCTGGTAGATGCCTTCGTCCTGGGAGCGGGCGGATCGATCCTGGCGGCCAGGCTGGCCTTGGACGATGGAATTGCGGTGAACCTCGGCGGCGGATTCCACCACGCCTTTCCGGATCATGGCGAGGGGTTCTGCCTGATCCATGACGTGGCGGTGGCCATTCGCAGGATGCAGAAGGAGCGCAAGATCGAGAAGGCAATGGTGGTGGACTGCGATGTGCATCAGGGAAACGGCACCGCGGCCATCTTCAAGAAGGATCCCGACGTTTTCACGCTGTCCCTCCATCAGCTCAACAATTATCCGACGTGGAAGCCGCCGAGCAGTCTGGACGTCGATCTCTCCGACGGCGTCCAGGATGCCGAATACCTGGAAAAGCTGAAAGAGGGGCTCGATTCGGCCTTGCGGCAGCTCGTACCGGACATGCTCTTCTACGTGGCCGGCGCCGATCCCTACAAAGAGGATCAGCTCGGGGGACTGGGTTTGACCCTGGAAGGTCTGGTGAAGCGAGACGTCCTCGTGCTAAGGACGGCCCGCCAGCGGAAAATCCCCGCGCACGTCACCTTCGCCGGCGGCTACGCGGTGCAGGTCGAGGATACCGTGACGATCCATGCGAACACGGTCCGCGTGGCGAAAGAGGTCTTCGGAGGCGCGGCATGAGAGCGGCTGGACCCCAAGATGGGGGAGGATCATGCAAGACTCGCAGGCGCCCCTGACGCTGGAAGGGCATTACCTTCTGCATCAGATGTTCCGCATCGATTGGGCCCGGTGGAACGGGCCCGGCGGGGAGGCGCGCCTGAAGCTGGCCGGGGAGGCGGCGACGCTGCTCACTCAGATGGAGCAGCGCGCCGAGGGCGCGAGCTGCGCGGTCGCGACACTGGGCCACAAGGCCGATCTGATGCTGGTCCACTTTCGCCGCGATCTGGAGGAGCTTCACGAGGCGCAGCTTCAAATCGCTCGTCTGGGAATCGCCGAGTACCTGGAATCCGCCGGATCCTACGTCTCGGTGGTGGAGCTGGGTCTCTACGAGCTGACCGTGAAGCTGCATCTGGAGCTGGAGGAGGGCGGCCTGAAGCCGCACACTCCCGAGTTCGAGGCGGCGCTGGCGGAAGAGCTGGCGCGCCAGAGGGAGCGGATGAAGGGAAGGCTCGCGGCCGTCATCCCCCCGCGGCGCTACGTCTGCTTCTATCCGATGAGCAAGAAGCGCGGGGAAATCAAGAACTGGTACGCCGAGCCGGTGCGCCGGCGCGCCGAGCTGATGCGCGAGCACGGCATGATCGGGCGGCGCTGGGCCGAGCAGGTGACCCAGGTCATCTCGGGCTCCATCGGCTTCGACGACTGGGAGTGGGGAGTGGACCTCTTCGCCGACGATCCGCTCGTGTTCAAGAAGCTGGTGTACGAGATGCGCTTCGACGAGGCCAGCGCCTGGTACGGCGAGTTCGGACCCTTCTGGGTGGGCCTGCAGTTCTCGGGCTCCGAAATCTCCCGGTTCCTCGACGGCCGAAGCCCCGCTCTTCATTCCACGCGGGCCTGACCGGTCCGAGGTCCGCGCCTCACGTCTCCGGAAGCAGCCTGCCCGAGGCGGCCACGCCGGGCCAAGCGCCCTTCGCCGGAGCCTCCGCCCCACGCGCGCCGCGAAGCGTGTCGACGGGCGATTCGCCGAACAGATACCGGTAGTCCGCCGCGAAGCGGCCCAGATGCCAGATTCCGTACCGATTGGCCACGCTCTGCACGGTGTTTCCCTCCGCGTCGACCCGACGCAGCGTCCGTCTCACCTGGTGAAGCCGCCGCAGCCTCAGGTAACGCACCGGGCTCATCCGGTAGTTTTCCTGGAATACGGTGCGCAGGGTCCGCTCGCTGACTCCGGTCACGGCGCATAGATCCGACAGATAGATCGTCTCTCCTCTGCTGGCATCCAGGTAGGCATCGACCTGCCGGGAGACGCGCCGCCGCGCCGCCACGCTCTCGTTGAGGGGTCGAACCCGTGACGAGGAGCCGAGGGCCGCGGACAACGCCGCGAGGATCGATTCGCGCATCCCGTGACGCGCTTCGGGCACTTCGAGCAAGGAAGGATCGGTGTGCACTGCGGCTTGCATCGCCTTGAGGCGGCGGCGCAGAAGCTCGAACGGCTCCGAATCCGGAAGGAACAGTCTCGAGCCTCGGGAGGGCAGAGAAGCGTCGGTGCTTCCCAGGATCTCAGAAGAAGCTCGATCGATCAAATACCGCTCGAAAGAAAGGAACGCCCAGGACGAATCACCGGGGCAAATGTCCTGGTGCTCCGCGTGGGGGGCGAGATAGAAGATCGAGCGGGGGTCCATGTTCTTGCCGCTCCAGATCCAGTCGCCACGCAGATCCAGGCGGAGAAGGAACCCCAATCGCTTCACCGAGGAAGCCCCTCTTCCGATGTGGGGAAGCTTGATATGCCCGAACTGCAGCGTGCCGCCATCCAGCCCGACGAAGGTGAAATTCCCCTCGAACGCGCCGCGTCCCTTCTGGATGAACTCGGCGTCGCCGCCTTGGATGAGCGAGGTGAGCTCGTCGTGGTCGGAGAACCGCGCGGATCGAAACAAGCTATGGGGCGTGGAGGGATGGCCGGGTGCCATGAATCACCTTGGGTTGCTACGGGTGAATAGCGCGATTATACCTGCTTCCGGCCGGTGCCGAATCTGGATATTCAAGGAAATCTCCCGGGGAGAATATTTGCGGTAATGGCATTTCAGGATGCGGCGCCCGGTGCGATCCTCCGGATGGGCGAATCGGAGAAGCGCGACTTCGTATCTAAAGTTACAGAGCACGATTCCAGCGGAGATTGCCGAATGTGGATAGCCGCTTTGATATAAACGCTCGTAGTCCTCACCCATAGCGATGATCCGAGCCTCGGCCTTGCGGCGCGGATCGTCCGCCAGGGAAGACCTGGGGCGCGGTGAGAGGGGAAGTTGAAGCTTCGCCGCGCCCTGGGTCTCACTCCTTGTTTCAAGCAGGCATGCCTAAGGCGGGTGCTCGCCCAGGCGCCCTCCCCTCGTGCGAGAGGCGCGATCAGAGTCCCGTGCGGGGGAGCATGGCGTGAGGGTGCTGGAAGAAACCGTCGAGCGCGGCACGTGACTGGGGGAGATCGCGTGCTTTGGTCATCTGTGCCCAAAGGTGGTGGCCGAAGGGCAGCCACCGGTGCCCCCAGGCGACGAAGAAGCGCAGCCGGCGCATCGATTCCTCCGGAGTGAACCACGCTTCCAGCCGGTCCACGAAGAAGCGCAAGGCGCGGCCATATTCCCGCCCCTCCTCCTCCGGGGTGCGCGGTGCTTGCTCTCCTTCTCGTCCCGCGGGAGGAAGGAAGCCCAGCTCCTCGCCGATCTGCCAGAAAATCCAGGGGCGCGCCGTCGCCGCCCGGGCCACCATGACGCCGTCGCATCCGGTCTCGGATCGCATCGCCAGCACGTCCTCGGCCGTCTGGACGTCGCCGTTCCCCACCACAGGAATTCGGAGGGCGTCGCGAGCCCTGGCGATCGCCTCCCAGCAGGCGCGGCCCCGGCGTCCCTGAGGCTGGATGCGCGGGTGCAGGGTCACCCAATCCGCGCCGGCACCCTCCATCGCCTGGAGAAACTCGAGCAGGTACGGGACGTTTTCCGTGAGGCCGCTGCGCATCTTGACGGAGAGGGGATGGGGAATATGTCGCCGCGCGACGCGCACCACCTCCTCCGCGTAGCGAATGTCTCCCATCAGCGCCACGCCCCAGTTGTGCGACAGCGCCTTTTTCACGGGACAGCCCATGTTGATGTCGATGCCTGCCGGCGCGATCGCCTCCAGCTTGTGCATCGAATCGCGGATGAAGCGCTCCTCGTTGGCGAGCAGCTGCGGCACCAGGTCCGCCTCGCCTCCCTTCAGCACGTAGGTCAGCGGCGTGTCCCCGACACGCTCCGAGGGCAGGCGGCGGCTGGAGAGCATCTCGGTGAACAGGAGCGTGGAGCAACCGGCGGGGAGATAGGAGCGCACCAGCGCCCGAAACGCCACGTGCGAGATCCCGACCATCGGGGCCACCAGGATGGGAAAGTCGACCCGCCGCCCGCCCCGGAAAGTGACGTCCGCGAGACGAGAGCTGGCGAACGGCTGCC
>DASYRY010000456.1:0-7397 GCA_036004025.1 Candidatus Polarisedimenticolia bacterium
CAAACCCGGGAGAGCGTGCAGCGGGCGCTCCTGACGGGCTCCGTCGGAGTCCTCTCCATGGCCATCGCCGGGCTCGCGGGAGAAAGGGGAGTGCCGATGTCGGGCTTCTGCTACTTCCTTCTCGGCCCGGTCCTGGGGATCCATGGCGCCTGGGCGGGGAGGCGGCGGTCGAAATCCGGACAGAAACCAGATCACCGATAGAATGGCTTGACGACCATGCAGGAAAGCGGCCGCCGACTTGGGCCCGGGGGTCAGGCCGTTTCGTCCGATTCGAGACTGCCGTACACCAAGGCGGGGTTGATGCCCAGCTCCTCCAGAGTGAGCTGTTCCTTCAAGTCGAGCTGGATCGAGTTCCATTCCCCGCAGGTCTCGCAGAAATCGCGCCAGGCAGAATAGCGCGTGGAGCAGGTGGAGCATCGAAACTCCAGCCGCAACGGATCCAGCTGGCCGAGAAGAAGACCGTACTCACGTGCCGCCTCGAGCGGATCGCCCCTGCGCTCCAGGATGCGGGCGATGTAGAAGGGGATGGTCGGGGCGTAGCTGACCTTCGTCCGCAAGGGGCGGAAGACCTCGAGGGCCTCGTCGAGCATCTCGAGCCGGTAATAGAGCTTACCCAGGAAGAAGCGCGGAACGACGTCCCTCTTGGCTTTCCAGACGAGCTGCTTGAGGATCTCGATGGCCCGCTCGGGTTCCTCCATTTGAAGGAAATGGTCCTCGAGGGTCGTAAGGAAGATCGGTGAGGAAGTGTCCTCGAAGCCCTTCCTCCACACCTGCACCGCTTCATCCGCCTCGCCGGCGGCCACCAGCATCTTCCCCAGCTTCCATGTCGCGGGGACGAACTCGGGATGCTCTCGCGTCAGCTTGCGAAGCAGCGAGATCGCCTCCTTCGGACGGTCCTCGGTCGCGTGGCGGCACGCCACCTGGTAAGGAATCCCCAGGGAAAAGCGGCGGTCCGCCTTGCTCATGCCCTCGGCGAGCAGCTCTTCGATCTTGCGCTGAATCTCGAGCGCGGCTTCCCACTGTTGCTCCCGCGCCAGGAGAGAGCGCAGCCTGCGGTATGCGGTGAGAGCCCGCTTCGGCTTGCGCTCGATGATCTGGGTGAGGGATTCGCGCGCCAGCGACATCTCCCCCGAGCGCTCGTAGTCCTCGGCGAGGGCGAACAGAGGGCGCAGGTCGTTCTCCCGAGCCTGGCGCGCGCGCCGATGTAGCTCGATGGCCTGCGCGAACCGGCCCAGGTCGCGATGCACGTCTCCGGCCTTGATGAGGGCATCGAAGTGGCCCGGATCCCGCTGGAGAATCGCATCGAAGTGCTCGAGGGCGCGCTCCTCCCGGCCGTTGAGGATGGCCTCGATTCCCAGCCGATAGCGCAGCTCGAACTCCTTCTGCATCTTCATCGCCCTTCGCTTCGTGACGCTCTCCATGAGCTGCTTCACGTCGCGCAGCAGGCCGAAGACCACGGGCACCGCCATGGAAGCCAGCGCCACGAGGAGGAAGGAGGCCCAGACGGGCAGGGACACGTCGCGGGAGAAAAAGATCTCGCGGTTGAGGACTTCGCGGTTGGGGGTGTACAAGAGGGAGAGGACGAACACCAGTCCCGAGGCGGCCAGCAGCATCAAGAACGTTCGCAGCTTCACGTTCGCCTCAGAGGCCCTGGAGCGGCCTCTTTCAGAGCAGGCCCTTCTCCTCCCGCTCCTGGCAAGAGATGCAATGCCGGGCCCAGGGAACCGCCTCGACGCGCTTGGGGAGCATCTTCTCCCCGCACTCCATGCACACGCCGAAGGTGCCGTGCTTCAAGCGCTCGAGTGCCTCGTCCACGAGCTGCAGGATGTTGCGATCGGTGTTGCTTAGCGAGTAGAGGAATTCTTTCGTATATGCGTTCGAAGCCTTGTCGGCGATATCCTGGGTGTCGCCGTTCTCGGTGTCACGGCCGTAGTTCTTGTTGGTCACATAGGCGGCGACCAGAGCCCGGCGCTTGTCCTGAAGCTTCTTCACGAGAAGGTCCTGCTGCTTCTTGGTCATCCTTGTCTGAGCCTCTCTCCGTTCACGGGATGCCGTGCCGCTTCCGCTTTTCCAGAAGCGTCTTCCGGTTGATCCCCAGAATTCTTGCCGCCTCCGTCTTGTTGCCCCGGGTCATTCGGAGCACTTCGCGTATGTATGATACCTCCAGTTTGTCAAGTGTCATCATCTCCGCCGTCGCCGCTCTCAGGATCGCGCCAGTCCGCTGCGTCGCAGAGAGCGGCAGATCCTCCGCTCCCACTTCGCTCGAAGTACTGGAAATGACGCCGCTCTCGATAACATTTTTCAGCTCGCGCACATTTCCCGGCCAGGGATGATACCTCAAAAGCTCTTTCGTCTCCGCGCCGAGCCGAAGGCCGCGTCTCTGGTGCCGTCCCGCCGCGTCTTCCAGAAAAGCCTCGGCGAGAAGGAGGATGTCGTCGGGCCTCTCGCGAAGGGCCGGGATGCGGATGGCGATGACATTCAGCCGGTAATACAGGTCCCTTCTGAACCGATCTCCCCTCGCGGCCTCCTCGAGATCCGCGCTGGAGGAGGCGAGGAGCCGGATGTCGACTCGGATCGTCTCCTCGCCGGAGAGTCTTTCAAACGCCCTTTCCTGCACCACCCTGAGGAGCTTTCCCTGGAGGCGAGGGGTGAGCTCGCTCACCTCATCGAGGAATAGCGTGCCTCCGTGGGCCTGCTCGAATCTCCCGATCCGCCGGGCTTCCGCTCCGGTGAAAGCTCCCCTCTCGTGACCGAACAGGTCGCTCTCGAGCAGCTCTTCGGAGATGTTCGCGCAGCTCACCGTCACGAAGGGACCCGCGGCTCTTGGGCTCTGGCGCTGGATCGTCGAGGCCAGAAGGCTCTTGCCGGTGCCGCTTTCTCCGGTGATGAGAACGTTCGCGTCGCTCGCTGCGACCCTTCCCGCCAGATCCAGGATCCGGCGCATCTCCGGGTCAGAGTAAAGAAGCGAGAGCGCATTGTTCCCTGAGACGGCCTGCATGTTTCTGCCTCCTCCTCGCGAACCGGTCCGCCAGGAGGGGAATATGGGTGCCGGGACGGGGGATGTCAACCTCGCCGGGAGCCGGAAGTCCTTTTTTTCTTAGGCTTTTCAGCCACCTCCCATCGTGGGACATCTCCCCAAAGCCTTTCCAGGTTGAAGAAATCCCGCCGCTCAGGGATGAAGATGTGCACGATTACGTCACTGTAATCCATGAGGATCCACTCGCCTGTGGCATACCCCTCCACGTGGCTGGGGAGTATCTTCTGCTTTTTCAACGTCTCTTCGATGGCGTCGGCGATCGCCTGGGACTGGCGCCTCTGCAGCCCGTTGCAGATGAAGAAAAGATCGGCGAAAGAACAGGCGCCCTTCACGTCGAGGGCGACAGGATCGGAGGCCTTCTTCTCGAGCGCGGCCTTATGAATGAGCTCTAGCTTGCGGTTGATCCGGATTGCAGGTTCCCTTCCTGGCTCACGCCGGAAACGGCCCGATCCTTTCTCAGAGGAATCAGCTCCCGCCAGATGGTCTCGGTCAGCCGATCGAGTCCTTCCCCGCTCACTGCGGAAATGCGCAGGAAGGGGAGCTTTCGCTTGCGACACTCCAGCTCGAGGGGGCGAAGCCTCTCGGGATCGGGCCGCGCATCCATCTTGTTGACCACGACGATTTGCGGCTTCTTTTCGAGCCCCGCCTTGTACTCCTTCAGCTCGCGGTTGATGACCTGCCAGTCATGAAGCGGGTCACGACCCTCCTCGGAGAGGGGATCCACAAGATGGACCAGCAAGCCGGTTCTTTCGACGTGCCGCAGGAACCGGATGCCAAGGCCGTGCCCCGCGTGCGCCCCCTCGATCATCCCGGGGATGTCCGCCACGACGAACGTCCTGAAATCCCCCAGGTCCACGACCCCCAGATTCGGCGTGAGGGTCGTGAAGGGGTAGTCCGCGATTTTTGGCCGAGCGGCGGAGATCCGCGAGATCAGCGTCGATTTGCCCACGTTCGGGAAGCCGATGAGTCCTACTTCCGCGAGGAGCTTCAGCTCGAGGGTGAGCCAACGCTCCTGGCCGGGCTCCCCGGGCTCGGCCTCCATGGGAGTCTGATGCGTGGAGGAGGCAAAGTGGGAGTTGCCTCGCCCTCCGCGCCCGCCTTTGGCCGCCATCCAGCGGGTGCCTGCCAGCGTCAAATCGGCGAGCATGAGGTCGCCCTCCACTACCGTCGTTCCCGGGGGGACCAGCATGAGCAGGTCCTTGCCGGACTTGCCCGCCTGATTGCTTCCGCGACCATGCTGGCCGCGCCCCCCCCGAAAGTGCCTGCGGGTGCGAAAACTGCTGAGAGTGGAGAGGGAAGAGCTGACCTCGAGAAAAACCGAGCCGCCGTCGCCCCCATCGCCTCCGTCCGGCCCGCCGTGAGGCACATATTTCTCTCGGCGAAAGGAGACGCATCCGTTCCCTCCCGCCCCTGCCTGGACGAAGATGTTGGCGTGGTCGATGAACATCGCCGCGTCCTCCGCCTGGCGGCGGCGTGGGGAACTGTTTGCCCATTTCCGCCGCGGACGGGTGAATCAGCTCGAAGGCTGGATGCTGACGAATTTTCCGCGCCGGCCTCGATCGCGGTAGACGACGATCCCGGTCACCTTGGCGAAGAGAGTGTCGTCCTTGCCGCGACCGACGTTGTCACCCGGCTTGATGACCGTCCCCCGCTGGCGAACGAGGATGGAGCCTCCGGGAACCATTTCGCCTCCGTAGGCCTTCACGCCGAGTCGTTGCGAATTGCTGTCGCGGCCGTTTCGAGAGCTGCCGCCTGCTTTCTTGTGGGCCATGAAATCCCTCTCAGGAACCTACCGGGGGCGAAACCGCTTGCCCGGCTACGCGATGATGTCCTCGACCTTGACCGCCGTGTAGGACTGGCGGTGACCCTGGGTCCGCCGGTATTGTTTCCTGCGCTTTTTCTTGAAAACGAGCACTTTCTTGGTTCTTCCCTCTTGCACCACGGTGGCGACCACCTTGGCGTCCGCCACGACGGGCTGGCCGACCTTCATGCCGGCTTTGTCGCCCCCTACCAGAAGGACTTCCTCGAACTCGACCTTCTCGCCGATCTTCTTGTCGATCTTCTCGATTTTGAGGATGTCCCCCTTGGAGACCTTGTGCTGCTTTCCGCCGGAGCGGATGATCGCGTACATGAAAGCACCCCTTTTGCCTGCTGTGGAACCCGTGATTATAGGCAGGCAGGAAAGGACTGTCAATTCCGGGAAGGTTGGGCCGGAGCCGTGACGAGGTCGCTGCAAAAATGGCCTTCCCTTCGCGTCGACACTGCTGAGGAAGCTCTCGTTTCGCGGGGAAGACCCGCCGCGCGAACCCGGAAGGCCGGTGGCGAATCTGGCCGGCAGAGCGTACCATGCGCCGTACCCGGGGCGACACTCTATTCCGGCTCGACGTGGTACGGGGGGAACCAGCGCGCCGATGACGACAGGCCTGAGGCTTTCGCTCGCCATACCGGTCCATAACGAGGAGGAAGTCCTCCCGGAGCTCCTGCGGCGCGTCGCCGCGGTCCTCGACCAAGTGCCGGGCGGTCCCCACGAGATCGTCTTCGTGGACGACGGCAGCACGGATCGCTCCCTGGCGATTCTGGAGGAGGCGGCTCAAAGGGATCCCCGCATCGTCGTCCTCTCCTTCTCGCGCAATTTCGGGCACCAGGCCGCGATCTCCGCCGCCGTGGATCACGTGAGCGGGGATGCCGTGGTCATCATGGACAGCGATCTCCAAGATACACCGGAGTCCGTTCCGGTCCTCCTCGAGAAGTACTTCCAGGGATACGATGTCGTCTTCGCCCAGCGCGTGAACCGCAAAGAGTCTTGGTGGCTAAGGGCCTGCTACTTCGCCTTCTACCGCCTGGTCCGAGCCCTCTCCGACATCGCACTGCCTCTCGACTCCGGTGACTTCGGCCTGATGTCCCGTCGCGTCATCGACCGGATCCGCAGCCTTCCGGAGCACCATCGATACATGCGCGGTCTCCGGACCTGGGTCGGCTACAGGCAGACAGGAGTCCCGATCACCCGCATGGAGCGACACTCCGGGCACACCAAGTACACGCCGCTGAAGCTGCTGAAGCTGGCCTCGGACGGGATCTTCGCCTTCTCCACCGTGCCCCTGCGGGCCGCCACCGTCATCGGAATGTGCGGCATCGCGTCCGCGCTCCTCTATGCGATCTATTCGCTGTTCGCCAAGTACCTCCTCGGCCAGTCGCCGCCCGGCTTCACGGCCCTGACCATCCTCGTGACGATGCTCTCCGGATTCATCCTCTTCTTCCTCGGAATCATCGGCGAGTACGTCGGCCGCATCTACGAGGAAGTCAAGGCGCGCCCCAACTACATCGTGGGACGTGTGATTCGCTCGGAGCGGACTCCCTCCGCGGCCGACGGGTCCGCGCCTTTCTCGACCCGTAGCGGGTGAGGGCCCGTGGACGAGAGCTACGGACGCTCCTACCAGATCCTCTACGAGAATCACTGGTGGTGGCGCTCGCGCGAGGCGGCCCTCCTCGACGTCATCCAGGCGCTGAAGCCGCCCCATGGCTTCGGGCGGATCCTCGACGTGGGGTGCGGGAACGGGGTCTTCTTCGATCGCCTGCGGCCCTTCGGTGAGACCGAAGGCGTCGAGTCCTCGGCAGAATTGCTCGATCCGAACGGAAAGCATCGCGCCAGAATCCACGTGGCGCCTTTCGACGCGCGCTTCCAGCCCGGGCGCCGCTATGGGCTCGTGCTCATGCTCGACGTTCTCGAGCATCTGCCGGACCCCTCCGCGGCGCTGCGGCACGCCCTTGGCCTCCTGGAGCCGGGAGGGAAGATCGTGATCACGGTTCCCGCTTTCAGGATGCTCTGGACCACCCATGACGACTTGAACCATCATTTCACGCGCTACACGAAGCGGAGCTTCGCCGGCGTGGCGCGAGAGGCGGGTCTCCGGATCGATCGGGCACGCTACTGGTATCAGTGGACCTTCCCCGTGAAGCTCGCCGTGCGAGTCGCCGAGAAGCTGCTCGGCTCGAAGCCGTCGAATCCCACCATCCCGCCAGGTCCCATCAACCGCGCTTTGTGCTGGCTTTCACGGGCAGAGCAAAAGCTCTTCACGAGCGTCCCGGCTCCGTTCGGAAGCTCGTTGCTCGTCGTGGGCGGCGCCGCCGAATCCGATCCTCCCGGTTGATGGATCATGCCCCGACCCCCTGACTCTCACCCCCTCACCGACCGGGACGCGAGCGAGGGCCTTCGGTCCTTCACGGGCGTGAGGAACTGGCTCCTGGCCATCGCGCTCGTGCAGGTCGCGTACCAAGGGTTTCTCCTGCTCAAGGGTTTCGAGTTCGTCCTCTCGCGGCTCCCGATCGACGATACCTATTACTACCTCCAGGTCGCCTGGAA
>DASYRY010000457.1:0-1544 GCA_036004025.1 Candidatus Polarisedimenticolia bacterium
AAGATGGAGATCGTGTACAGCTGGCGCTCGGCGGGGGTTTTCTACGGCGGGTTCGTCCTCGCATGTCTGGTCGGGCTGTGGTACGTCCGGCGTCATCGCCTCCCGCTCGGAAAGACCGCCGATGCGGTGGCCCCGGGGATCGCCCTTGCCCAGGCCATCGGCCGAATCGGGTGCCTGTCGGCCGGATGCTGTTGGGGCAAACCCACCTCCGTCCCGTGGGCGGTCACCTTCGCCGATCCTCGCGCGCACGAGCTGACCGGAGTTCCGCTGGGAGTCGCTTTGCATCCCACCCAGATTTACCACGGGCTGGCGGATCTCTCTCTCTTCCTGATACTGGTGTTTCTCTATCCACGCAAACGGGCGGCCGGCTCGATTTTCTGGACCTACGTCCTCACCTACGCCACGGTGCGCTTCTTCATCGAGTTCTTCCGGGGTGACTATCGGGGGGACGTCTTGGGAGGGCTTCTCTCCACTTCCCAGGTGATCGGGATTGTCGCCGCAGCGGTGTCCCTGTTTTTCCTGGTCCGCCTCCGAGTCGCCACGCGCTCGTCCTGACCTCCTCTCATGGGACGTCGCGTGAAGCTCATCGTGGAAGGCGCAGGAAACCCACGCCTGGATCGCTACTTGATGGAGCATCTTTCCGGAGAAAGCCGGACCTCGATCCAGCGCTTGATCCTCGAGGGCCACGTCCACCTCGAAGACAAATCCCTCAAGCCGTCCACTCGAGTGAGATCCGGAGATCGGCTCCTGGTGGAGATCCCCGATCCGGTCCCGTCCCCGCTCTCGCCGGAGGCCATTCCTCTTGACATCCTGCACCGCGATCCCTCGTTTCTGGTCGTCCTGAAGCCCTCGGGCATGGTCGTCCATCCGGGGGCCGGTAGGAAAACAGGAACTCTGGTCCATGCGCTGCTGGCGCTGGAAGGCTCGTGGTCAAGCTTGGGAGGCGAGGAGAGGCCCGGGATCGTCCACCGGCTGGACCGGGACACTTCCGGGCTCCTGGTGGTGGCTCGCAACGACGAGGCCCACCGAAACCTTTCGGCCCAGTTCGCCAGCCGGCGGGTGACGAAGATCTATCAGGCTCTCGTCTGGGGCACGCCGGCGCCCGCCCGAGGGCGGATCGACGCCCCTCTTGGCCGGCACCCGGTCGTGCGCACCCGAATGTCGGTGCGCAAGACGGGAGGACGGGTCGCAATCTCGGAATACGAATCGATCGAGCGGCTGGGACCCTTCACCCTTCTTCAGGTACGAATCCTGACGGGACGAACGCACCAGATCCGGGTTCATTTGAAGCACGCCGGGCATCCCGTGGTCGGCGATCTCGAGTATGGGGGCGCGCGCTTCTCGAGCCTTCGCCGGGAGCCCGAGCGCAAGGCGGCGGAAGCATTCGGCCGGCTCGCGCTCCACGCCCAGCACCTTGAATTCCTTCATCCTGTCACCGGCGAGCCGATGCGGTTCGAGGCCCCGCTTCCGCCGGACTTCGCGCTTCTGCTGGCCCGACTCAGGAAGCTGTCGTGAGGAAGCTCGGCTTTTTTCTCGTGGGGCCC
>DASYRY010000458.1:0-8888 GCA_036004025.1 Candidatus Polarisedimenticolia bacterium
CGAAGCGCTTGTCAACTCGAGAGGGTAGTCGGATAATGAGCTCCGCCTGCGGGAGGTTTCCATGCCGGTGCTCGCGCGTGACATCATGACCCGGAAAGTGGCCACGGCAACTCCCTCCATGTCGATCGACGATCTTTGCGAAATCTTTCAGACTCGAAACATCAAGGGCGTTCCGGTGGTGGACTCCGGAGGTCGGCTGATGGGGATCGTCACGGAGAGCGACGTGGTGTTCGGCGGACTCGGCCGCGGTATGAACTCCTTCGCCTCACCCGCGGAGGGAAGGCTTCCGGGACCGGGCCCCACCACCGTGGGCGAGATCATGACCGAGCCCGCGATCAGCGCCGAAGAGGAGACCCCGGTGGAAAAGCTCGCGGAGCTGATGTGGAAGATGCGGATTCATCGTTTGCCGATCTGCCAGAAGGGGATGCTCACGGGAATCGTGAGCTCCCTGGACATCTGCCAGGCTCTGGCGGAGGGCCGGGTGTCCACGGACGCGCTTCCTCACTCGGCGCGCCGGCGGCCGAGACGCTGACCCTCTCAATCTCGTTTACTTCGACGATCGCTTCTGGTATAACCGCGCGCGACGCGCGGCGATTTTTCCGCGGCATTGCGACGTCCCGATGAAGGGAGTCTTCATGAAGACGCTGACGATTCGGCAGGCTTCGGAAGCGATCGGCCGCGCGCCGGCCACCATACGGAGGTACATCAAGTCCGGCCGGCTGCAAGCGGAGAAGGAGCAGGGCAAGTTCGGCGAAGAGTTCCGCATCCGACTCGAGAATCTCCAGGCCCTGGGTCTGGCGGCGGTCGAGGAGGTGACGGAGCGACCCGCCCTGGAGACGTCGGACCTTCCGGTGCGATGGGCGCCCGATCCTCCCGTCGAGCGCGGCGTGCCCCGGGATCTCTATCAAGAGCTCGTCATGAAGCACGAGCGGCTGCTCGTGCAGTACGGGATGATTCGCGCGGGAGGGGTCAAGCTGCTCGAGGCCCGGGCGGAGCTCGAGGCGAAGGACTCGCTCCTCGTAGAGCGCGAACGGGAGATCCGGGAGATTCGCGAGCGCACCGAGAAGGAGACGGCGTTCCTGCAGGGACACCTGAGAGAGGCGGAGATCGAGATCGAAGACAGGAACATCGAGATTGCGCTCCTGCAGGAGAAGGTGCACAGGCTCGAGATGGTGGCGGCCAGCAGCGAAGCGGTCCGCAGCTTCGACGACGAGGTTCGATCCGTCCGTGATCCGGGGGTCGAGGCGCCGCGCCTGCCGGACATCCGGAAGATCGATGCCCTTCAAGACTGGTTGAAGGCCTGTCAGCTGGAGAAGGAAGGCGAGAGCTCCTGAAGGGGCTCGCTATCCGGCGCGACGCAGGGAGGTCTTTCGCATCGCGCCCGCTTTGCGCATGGATCGCCGCGGCGGGGAAGGAAAGCCCGGCAAGGCCGCTGCGGGTTTCTTCGCAGAGGGCGAAGGGCGGGAAGCGCGCCGGTCGTCCTTTCCGATGCTCCGCCTCCTCGACGATGAGCAGTCCCTGCAGATTCGATGAATCAGCTCTTTCTTGGTCATGTTCCTCACGCGCGCGACGTGGCGGAGAGAGGCATGACGATGGTCTCCGCGGGAACGGCTGGAACTCGGGCCCGTGGGCGAATATAGGGGCAGCCGCGGCGCGATCAAGAGGGATCGGGCCCATTACAGAAATGTGGGGGAGCGTCAGATGAAGGGACGGTCAGGTCGAGACCTTTGCATTCGCGCCATGCTCGGGATCCTGGTTCTCTTCGGGATACCCACCGCCGTAGGAGCGCAGTCGGTGAGCGGAGACCACCGGCTCATGCGCATCGACAATTTCGTACGGGATGCGGCCCTGGTGCGTTCCGTCTGGCTCGAGATTCGGGGCGAGCATGCGGATTGGGGCGACGGCGGGAACGACACGCGGGCTCGAGGCCTGGTCGCCTTCTCCTTAGCGGATCGCTTCGAGCTGGGAGGATCGTTCGGCTATCTCGACCGCTCCCGGTCCGAAGACCAGGTTCTCTTTGGTCGGCGGCTCTCGGCGGACTTAAGCAACAACGGTCTCGACGACGTCGACCTCTTCGGGAAGTTCGTGTTCAAAGGCCCTGCGAACCCTTGGGCGGCGGGTCTTTCGCTGAAACTTCCCGTGGCGGACGATCGGGAAGGTCTGGGGTCGGGAGCCACCGACTTCGAGGCGTTCGTCGCGAATCGTCACAATCGGGAGAAGTGGGCCTGGACCTGGAACGCGGGAGTTCGAATCAACGGCGATCCGAAGCAACCCGGGGCGGGATCGGGGAACACTTCCGCCGCAGCGGGCGGGGGCTTTCTGTGGCGCCTCTCCTACTCTTGGATTTTCATGGCGGAAGGAAGGTATGAAACGAGGAGATACGACGGATCCGATGTGGAATTCGCCGTTGCTCCGAGCCTTGACTTCCGTCCGACGGAGAACCTGGCTCTCAGGCTGGGCGTGGAGTTCGGCCTGACCGACGGTTCTCCCAATGTGAACTACGTGTTCGGCTTTGTCTTCCATCTCTAGGCGCACCTCGGAAGCCTCCGTGCTTCGAGCCTTGAAGCTCTATCTCGCCCACCGACGCACCTGACGCTATCATGATCGAGCCCGCAAGGCGGCGCTCCCCACGATACTTCTTGCCGGAGTTTCCATGAGATTCCCGATGATTCTCGCGCTGCTCGCAGGGGTGGCTGTGCCCTCGGCGCTCCCCGAAGACCATCGAGTGACGGCCACGGAGGAGCTGCTGGAGGCGCCGGGCGGACATCCCGTCGCCATCCTGCTTCCGGGAGCGACGGTGCGCCGGGGGGAGCAGAAGGATGGCTACGTACATGTCGTGGTGGAGGGGTGGGTGCGGGCTGAAGAACCCTCGGCCCCCGCGAACCCTCCGCAACCCGAGCCGTCTGTCCCGATCCCCTCGCCTGACTCCAGGGGGGCTGTCTCCGGGCGGATCACCCTCAAGCTCGCTTCGGGAGACATCCGCTACGGAGCGGGATCGAGAGTCGTGTTGCTGGGGAACGTTCAGCGCCTCGAAGTCCAGAGAGGGGAGCTGGCGGCCGCGTTTCAAACCGAAGGACGGGCGCTGCGGGAGGAGATTGCCGCCCTGGAGGCCAGAAAGGCGAGCGCGCTGAGCAGCTCGGAGAACTTCACCAAGGCGAGCCAGAATCTGGATCGGACGAAGAGCCAGCTTGCCGGCAAAACCCGCGAGTACCAATCGCTGCAGGCGAGGTTCGCGGCCCGGGAGCTGGCCTTGCTCGAGGAGTTCAAGACCGCCGAGACCTTCGCCGACCCCGCAGGGGCGTATCGGCTGGAGGTCCCGGCCCCGGGCGAGTACCGGATTTGGGCGAGCTACGCGGAAGGCGATCTCGTGTACCGCTGGTATCTTCCCCTGAGCGTGGGAAAAGAAGGGACCGTCACCCTGGATCTGGTCGCCGGCAAGCCGGGGAACGATCCCTTTCTCGCGTCGCCATGAGCCGCAGCGGGATTGCCCCGCCCGGCGAAAGGCCTATATTGACCGGGACCCTGCCGGCCGGGGCGGGCTCCGGCGAGTCTGGTAAGGGAGTATCGATGACCAGGATGAAAAAGCTGTGGCTTGGAATCGCGGCCCTCGCCGTCACGGCGGCGACCTTCGCAGGAGAGGATGCCTCGACGCGCCCGAGCGCGGACATTGTGACGGGTGCCTGGAAGCTGGAGAAGATTGTCTACTCCAGCGGCGCGGTCGAGACGCAGGGAGGATTCATCTTCCTGAACGGATACTACAGCACGACCGTCAACTACTCCCGTCAAGGAACGCAGACCAACATCTCTCAATTCGGGACCTATTCCCTCGAAGGAAATCGCCTGGTTCTGGTTCCGAGCGTCCATGTATCCACTCGCGCGCAGACGGTGATCTACGAGGCGGAGCCCCCTTTCACGCTGGAGATCACGCTCACGGGAGACGAGATGCGCGGAACGGCGCAAAAGGACGGGACGACCTTCGTCTTCAGGAGACTTCGTTGAGCGGAGTCGATTTCGAGGAGTTCGAAGAGAAGATGCGCGGCCTCTCGCGCCAGACCCGACTCCCGTTGAGCCGGATTCCCCAGGTCCTGGGAGACATCGCGGGAGTCCTCATGCACGAGGCCAAGGTCACTCTCTTCGAAGATCGCGACGAGGTGTGCTTCGACGCCCGCTCGATTAGGGACGAGCTGCTCCGGATGGGACACGACGGCGGCGAGCTCGGTATTCGAGAAGTCCGTCTTCTTCTCGATTTCTTCATGGATCAGATGGTGGATCCCGCCGCGGCGCGAAATTAGAGGTGCAGGCGCACCACCGTCACGCCCCTTCCGCCTTGCCTCTCCTCCGCTTGTGAAAACGACTCCACGTGCGGATGGGCTTCGAGAAAGCTCCGGACGGCGGCCCGGAGTCTTCCCGTTCCCATGCCATGGATGATCCGGACGGGGCTCAAACGCGAGAGGGAAGCATCGTCCAGGTACTTGTCGAGCATGGGAAGCGCTTCTTCCACGGTCTTCCCGATCAAATTGAGCTCGGGGCCCACCTGCGGCGCTTCGGCCCGCGTGAGCCGGACGCCCGGCGGGAGGCCTCGATCCTGAGGGGCCGACTCCTCCTCGAATTCCAGATCCTCGCGGCTCGCCTTCAGGAGCTTGGCTCCTGAACGGATCAGCACGCTTCCGCCTGCCACGTGATCCACGATTCCCGAAAGCCCCAGGGACGAAACGCGGACCCTCGCGCCTGGAAGAAGCTCCACAGGCCGGCGAGGTTCCCGCTTGGAGGTCGGTGCCAGATCCGGATCCAATGAGGCACGGATCGTCCCCATCATCTCCCTGTCGCGCTTCTCCAGCTCCCGCCTGAAGCGCCGCTCGCTCTCCCGATCCGCGAGGGAGCTCAGGAAGGTCTCGCGTTCCACCCGCAGCGCGGAAGAGGTCTCCTCGAGGAATCGGGAAAACCGGCTCTCGCGCTCGCGCGAGAGCCGGGCTTCGGTCTCCTCGCGCACAGCTTCCCTGCGCCGCGCCTCGCCCGCGGCCTGCTCCGCGGAGGCCGTCTCGCGGCGCAGATCCTCCTGGAGCGCCTGCAGCGCATGAAGGTAGGAGTCGAGAATCTCCCGCTGGCGCGGAACCAGCGAGCGCGCATGGCGGACGATCTCGCGAGGAAGGCCTAGGCTTTCGGCCATATCGAGCCCGCCGCTGCGTCCCGGGGCCCCGACGCGGAGTCGATAGAGCGGGCGCAAGGACCCCTCGTCGAACTCCATGCAGGCGTTCGCCACGCAGGAGGTCACGGCGGCATAGGCCTTGATCCCCTGCTGGTGTGTCGTCGCCACCACCACGGCGCCCCGCCTCCTGAAGTAATCGATGATCGCCACGCCGAGACAGGCTCCTTCCTCCGGGTCGGTGCCGCTCCCCACTTCGTCGAGAAGCACGAGGGCGGGATCGGCGACTTCACGGGACATCTCGGAGATGTTCGCCATGCGGGCCGAGAACGTGCTGAGGGAATCGGGAATGGATTGGTGATCGCCGATGTCGATCAGGATGCGCCGAAAGACCGGCAGGCGGGCCTGGGTGGCGGGAAGTTTCAATCCGCTCTGGGCCATCAACGCGAGAAGACCCACGGTTTTCAGGGCCACGGTCTTGCCTCCGGTGTTCGGGCCGCTCACGATCAGAACTCTCTGATCCTTGTCCAGCGTCATGTCCAGGGGGATGAGCGGACGCCCGGAGGCCTGGAGCGCACGCTCCAAGAGAGGGTGGCGGGCCGCGGAGAGATGAAGCAGGGGAGAAGCCTCGGAAGGTTCCTCGGAGAAGTCGGGATCGATTCCCTGCATCTCTTCGGCCAAGATGGCGCGCGCCTGAAGCAGGTCTAATTCGGCGAGGTCGTCCAGCATGGCGAGCAACTCCGAGAGGCGGCTGCGGAACAAGTCGCTGAATTCCAGAAGGAGGCGCTGGACCTCGACCTCCTCCTGCTCGCGCAAGCGGACCAGCTCGTTGTTCAGGGGGACGGTCGAGAGGGGCTCCATGTAGACCGTGGCCCCGCTGGAGGAGAGCGCATGCACGATCCCTTCCACGAATCCCTGGGCGTCGATGCGGACCGGGAGCACGTGGCGGCCGTTGCGAAGGGCGATGAAGTCGTCCTGGAGGGCGCGGGCCATCTCGCCGCGCCCGGAGATGGCCGTCAGCTCGGACTCCAAGCGGAGGGAGACGGAGGAGATCTGCCGGCGAACCTGGAGCAAATCCGTGCTGCAGCGATCTTCCAGAAGGCCGGAAGGCGTGGTCTTGCCATCCAGATAACGCGCCAGGTTTCCCAAATCCGGAAGCGAGCGCCCTCTTTCCCGGAGATCCTTCTGAGGGCATCTCAGCAGAGTCGCGCGGACCTCGAGCCCACAGCGCACCTGCTCCACAAGGAGGTGAATCTCCATCCCGGTGAGGGCGGAGCCTTCCACGCCGAGGCGATCGAGAAAGGGTCGGACATCGGTCGATAAGCTGAGAGGAAGACTCCCTTGTTCCTTGCGGAACTGAAGCATCTCGCGGCTGGCGGACTGCAGGCGCTGCGCGACCTCTCTCGAAGGGGAGGGGACCAGGGTGCGCGCCGAGGTTTTTCCGTAGGGGGTCCGGCAGCGGTCTTCGAGAAGCTGAAGCACCACCGGGAATTCAAGGGCCTGGAGCGTGGAGTGGGAAGCTGCGCCTATTTCTACCAAATGTAGTGTTTTTTCTTGACTGTCCACCAATTGTTGTGTAAATTCTGGCGCGGTCGAGCCGCGTCGAGGTCTTTTTTGGCATCTCGCTTTCCGCGGCGACCAGGAGGGTGAATGGCCGAAATGTGGACCAATTCAGGCCTCCCCAAGTTTTCCTCGAGCCACGTAAAGCCCTTCGCAGCGATAGCCATCCCGGAACTGCCCACCCCTCCCCTCTCCGTTCCTGCGCATTCGGGTTTCCAGCCTCCGGTCTGTTTCCCGCGTCCGGCCGGAATGTGCTTCCGGTCTCCAGCTAGAATACCCCGCGCTTGAGTCGAACTGGGCAGTTCCGGGAAATAACGCTCCCCCCTCTTTTCTGAGAGCGGCCCCAACCCTATAATGGGCGTCGAAACTCAGCAAATCGGCAAGCTGCGGAGAATATAGCACACGCTCGCGCCTCGGTCGGGCGAAAGGAGAGAAACGATCTTGGACCGGAGAGTTGGTAGATCGCTCGGTTGGATGATGCTGGCTGTGGGAGTCTGCGTCGCGAGTCCCCATGCCGCACAGGCCCGACTTTCGGAAGGGGAGAATCCGCCCGCTCCCACGCCTCCCGCGAACCAATCGGCGCTGGCGAACGCAGCTGCGCCGGCCGACGGGGGTACTCTGCTGGTCACCATCTCGGGAAATCGTCAGTTCTGTGTCCGCATGAACGAGATGAGCTTTTCCAGGGAGGCGCTCAAGCCGCGTGAGCAGCGCTCTGGCCCGCTCATTACCACCATGGGTTACAAGTACCAGATTTCCATGAGCCAGCAGGGTAAGTCGGGAGTCGTCAAGCTTCTCGAATCACCCACCTTCAGAACCGCATACATGGAAAAAATCAAGAAGCCGCCCGAGTACCCTCAGCCGAGACTCCCCACTGAGAAAGAGATCAAGAAAGCGGGCCCGAAGCGATACACCACGGGCGAAAGGCTCCATTGGATGCCCAAAGACACCTGCACCACGCTGCAGCAGGAATACACTTTCCCGCTTCCCGAGGGCCGGTACGACATCTATCTCGGTTTCGACCTGCTGGTGCTCAACGGGATGTGGTCTCCCCTGCAGAGCGACTTCGTGACCAACGTCCTGATTGAAAAAGGCAAGGTGTCACGCGTTCAGGGGACGGTGGACTACAGCAAAGGCGTGAGGACCGTAAAGCTGGAGGCCTCCCGCTCGGGAGACTCGGCGGGAGGCCGGTGATCTCGATGGGGTTGCGCTAGTGTGACTTGCCGGCGGCAGCACCGCCTTTCGACAATTCCCCCTCGATCATCTTCTTGAGTCCCTCGAACGACCGATCCTGGACTAATTTTCCATTGATATAGAGGGTGGGAGTACCCGTGACCTGGGCATCCGCCCCGTCCTTCAGGTCTTTGGCGATGGCCTTCTCCAACTCCGGATCCTTCATGTCCTTCTCGAACTTCGCCATGTTCAGGCCGAGCTCCTTGGCGAATTCGGAGAAGCGAGGATTTCCCTGAGCATCACGCAGATTTGCCTGGTTCTGAAAGATCTTGTCGTGCATCACCCAGAATTTCCCCTGCCTGTGGGCTGCCAGAGTTGCCAGGGCGGCCGGCCGCGCGTTCTGATGGAAGGAAAGGGGGTACTGCTTGAAGACCAGCTTCACTTGCTTCGGGAAGGCCCCGAGCACCTGCTCGAGGGTAGGCGTGAGCCTAGCGCAGTAAGGTCACTGGTAATCGGAAAACTCCACCATCGTCACGGGGGCGGCTTTCGGCCCTTTGAAGGGGCTTCCCGTGATGTCGATGGCGAATACCTTGTTCGGGTCCATGGCCGGAGGTGCCGGCGGCGGAGTGGCAGCCTTCGCGAGGGCCGCCTGCACGTTGGTCCGCGCCGCGGCAGCGTCTTTCCCTGACTTCAAATCCTGGATCAGGGCTCGCGAGACCGAGAGGCTGCGGCTGCAGTTCGGATCCTTGGTTCGGCATTCCGCGAGCGTCATACCGCAGCCGCAATTGCATCGAGTCTCGTTCAAGATCTGGGTCGCCGTGCGGGTCTGCTCCGGCGAGAGTCCAGTGAAGTCGAGCCCGTTGAGGGGCTGGGCCGGTGCCGGGGCGGCCTGGGCGAGAAGGAAACTCCCTCCCGTGCCCGCCGGCCCGGCGATCGCGATCAGGATGAGGATTCCGAAGGCTCCCCGGAGGGTCATGGGAAGTGGATGTAAGAGTCTCTTCATGGCGTCAGGCTC
>DASYRY010000459.1:0-3606 GCA_036004025.1 Candidatus Polarisedimenticolia bacterium
CCGACCCTTTGGGAACGGTGGATTCTAGTGGCCCGCGCCGCGCAGTGTCAAGACCGACTCCCCCACCGGAGACGACGTGAACCTCCCCGAACAGGATGCTCGTGAGCTCGCAGTCGCCAGGACTCCCATCGGCGAGCTTCGCCTCGTCGCCACGTCCCGAGGATTGCTCCAGGTCCTGTTCCCCTCGCGCTCCCATCCCCGCTCCAAGCCGAGGACCCGGCTCCTGACCGGTGACGATGCAAAGGCTCGAGAACATCTCGCTTCCGCGATGCACCAGCTCGAGGAGTATTTCTCAGGGCGCCGGAGGAGCTTCGACCTTGCCCTGGACATCCGAGGCGGTGAGTACCAGCTTCGCGTGTGGCGCGCGCTCTCCGAGATCCCTTACGGCGAGACCCGCACCTATGGAGGGCTGGCGCGCCTGCTCGGGAACGCGCAATCCGCCCGGGCGGTGGGACTCGGCTGCGCCACCAATCCTCTTCCCATCATCATCCCCTGTCACCGCGTGCTCTCGAGCACCGGCTCGCTCCAGGGATTCGGAGGAGGGCTCTGGCGCAAGCGCGCCCTCCTCCATCTGGAGCAGGGGCAGGAAGTCCTCTCCCTCGCCGAGTGAGCCTCTCAGCCTCAAGACGCGTTCAACGCTACTGGGAGTCGAGCTTCCGGTCGGTGGATTCCATCATTTCGAGGATTTCGCTCAGGGAGGCGCGCAGCTCGTCTTGGGTTTCCATGAGCGCCATCGTTTCGAGAGTGGGATCTCCCTCGGAGGGTTCGGGCGGGCGGACCATTTCGCTGTCCATTCCGAGCTTCTTGCGGGCGCCGGCGATCGTGAATCCTTCCTCGTACAGCAGCTTCTTGATTTCCAGAATCATCTCCACGTCCCGGGGACGGTAGATGCGCTGTCCCGTCCGGCTCTTGTTGGGCGCGAGCTGGGGGAACTCCGATTCCCAGAAGCGCAGGACGTAAGGCTGCGTGTCGGTGAGGGAGCAGACTTCACCGATTTTGTAGAAGGTCTTCTTCGGGAACTGCGATGCCACGACTCCCCCGCCTGGACTCCTGGCGCACGACCCTTCGCCGGATGCCTGGATGATAGGCAATCCCTTGCGGACCTGTCAATGTCGAAGCCGCGTGGATTATTCTCGCCCAGCGCGCCCGTAGCGGTCCTCGAGACGGACCACGTCGTCGAGCTCGGGAGAGCTGACCTCGAAGATCTCGCTGTCCTCCAGCGCCTCGATCCGGTGCCGGGTGTTGGGCGGCACGTGGCGGGCGTCACCGACTCTCATCTCGGATTCCACCAACCCGCCCCCTTCGTCGATCGATAGACGCACGCGCCCGCGGTAGAGGTACAGCGTCTCGTCCTTCTTTCGATGGTATTGCAGGCTCAGGATCTCTCCTCGCTTCACGATGAGAACCTTCCCGGCGTACTTCTCAGTCTCCGCGAAGATGATCTCCTCGCCCCACGGTTTCTCCACTCGTCTCACGTCGGTTCTCCTCCGGTTTCAGGAAGGCGCCACCGAGCAAGCGCTGCCGGCCGGGAGGCGCGCGCCCAGATGGCGGTGCAGCAAGTCCTCGATTTCGAGCGGTCCGGGGAGCGCCAGGGCCTGCCGCGCCAGATGGCGCATCTCCGAAAGTGAGACGCACCTCAGGAGGTGTTTGACCTCGGCGATGGCGGAGGGCCTCATGCTCAGCTCCCTCAGGCCCATCCCCACCAGCAAGGCGGCGCAGACCGGATCCGCCGCCATCTCGCCGCACACGGCGACCCGGATCCCTGCGGTGCGCGCAGCATCCACCACCCCTTGAATCTGCCGCAGGACGGCCGGGTGGAGCGGCCGATAGAGATAGGCCACGGAGGTATTCCCCCGATCGATGGCGAGGCTGTACTGAATGAGATCGTTCGTGCCGATACTGAAGAAATCCACCTCCCGGGCGAGGATGTCGGCGACGAGGGCGGCCGCCGGGGTCTCGATCATCGCGCCCACCGTGACTCGATCCGGAACCGGCGCCCCTTCCGCCCGCAGCTCCCGGCGGCAGGATTCGAGGATTTCCCGCGTCTGGAGGATCTCCTCCCTGCCGGTCACCATGGGGATCATCAGGGCCAGACCCCCCTCGGCGGCGGCGCGAAGGAATCCACGAATCTGGGCGCGGAAAATGTCTTTTCGCCTGAGACAGAATCGGATGGCCCGGAGCCCCAGCACGGGGTTCCCCTCTTCCTTCTCGAGAATCCGATGGAAGTACTTTTCTCCCCCCAAATCGAGCGTGCGGACCACCACAAGGCGCGGACTCATCGCATCGGCCAAAGCGCGATAGACCTTCCGGTGGTCCTCTTCCGTGGGCAGGTCCGGCGACAGATTCAGGAAGAGGAATTCGGAGCGGTACAGTCCGACGCCTTGCGCTCCCGATCGCGCCGCCGCCTCCCCTTCCTCGGGAAGCTCCAGATTGGCGAGCAGGGAAACGGTGGTCCCGTCGGTCGTGATCGCCGGCAGGTTTCTCTCCGCGACAAGGCGCTCCTGGCGCAGCTTGGCTTCGCGCGCCGTCTGAAGATAGCTTTCGCGCAAAGCCAGGGAGGGATCGACATGCACCATCCCGCTGCCGCCGTCGAGGATGACCGAGTCTCCGCTGCGCAGCGTCGAGGCGATCCCCTTCAATCCCACCACCGCCGGGACCCGCAAGGCGCTGGCGATGATGGCGGTGTGCGAAGTCTTGCCTCCTTCTTCGATGGCCAGCCCGATGACATGCTTTCGGTTGAGCAGCACCAGGTCCGAGGGGGAGAGGACTCGGGCGACGATGATCACGTCCTCCTTCAATTCGGACAGATCCCGACGGGGGCCGCCCGCAAGGGCTTGCTGGATCCGGGCGTGCACGTCCTCCACGTCGCTGCCTCGCTCTCTCGCTTCCGGCTCGTCCCGTCCGGAAAGAAGCTTCAGATAGCGCTCCACGACGCCACGAATCGCCCACTCCGCATTGACCTGGTCGCGCAGGATGCTCTCGGAAGTCTCCCGGAAGAGAGAAGAGTCCTCGAGGATCAGGAGCTGCGCATCGAACACCCGCGCGTACCCCTCCCCCGCCTCCTGCAGGGCGCGGCGCCGGGCCTCCAGCAATTGGCGCCTGCAGCGCACCATGGCGCGCCGCAGCCGAGGGATCTCCCCGGGCAGCCTGTCGGGCGAGAGCGCAACACGGAAGATGGAGGCGCTGGACGCCTCGAGCAGCAGCACGCAACCTACCGCGATCCCGGGGGAGACTCCCAGTCCGCGCGTCGTGCGTGGGGCGTGCGAGATCTCGTTCAACGACTCTCTCCGAAGCGGGAGCGGATGAGAGCCTGCAAGGCCGCGACCGCCTCTTCGGCATCACCACCCTGGGCGGAGATGACCAGACGATCCCCCGCGGTGCCCGTCAACATCAGCACGCCGAGGATCGACTTGGCATCCACCGTGCGGCCTTCCTTCGACAGCGTGATCCTCGACTGGAAGCGGCAAGCCACGTGGACGAGCCGGGCCGCCGCCCGGGCGTGGAGACCCAGGACGTTGGTCAGCGTCGCGTCCCCCGTGTGGACGGGAAGCTCAAGAAGTCGTTCTTCCCCCACCCGGCTTCTCCAGATAATGGGTCGCGAGTTGG
>DASYRY010000460.1:0-3811 GCA_036004025.1 Candidatus Polarisedimenticolia bacterium
CTGAAGAGCGAGACGATCGGCCTCGCGGTCGCCCTCGAGCTGCCGCTGGTGGTCGTCGACGTGCAGCGCGGCGGCCCGTCCACCGGTCTGCCGACGAAGACCGAGCAGGCGGACCTGCTGCAGGCGATGTTCGGACGCAACAGCGAGTGCCCGGTGGCAGTGGTCGCGCCGGCCACGCCGGCCGAGTGCTTCACGATGGCCATCGAGGCCTATCGGATCGCCACGAAGTACATGACGCCGGTCTTCTTCCTCTCGGACGGGTATCTCGCCAACGGCGCGGAGCCCTGGCGGATCCCCGAGGTCAAAAACCTGCCGAAGATCGAAGTCAAGTTTCACACGGATCTCACCACCTTCCAGCCGTATCGACGCGACCCGGAAACGCTGTCGCGGCCATGGGCCATCCCGGGAACGCCAGGTCTGGAGCACCGCGTGGGAGGGCTCGAGAAGGAGGACGTGACGGGGAACGTGAGCTACGATCCTCTCAATCACGAGAAGATGGTGCACCTCAGGGCGGAAAAGATAGCCGGCATCGCGAAGGACATCCCCGAGGTCGAGGTGTTCGGAGAGGACCGCGGGAAGGTGCTGGTCCTGGGGTGGGGGAGCACCTACGGAGCGATTACCACCGCGGTCGAGAAGCTGCGGGAGGAGGGAGCCCCGGTCTCCTCCGCCCATCTGCGCTATCTGAACCCGTTCCCAAGAAACCTGGGGGACGTGTTGCAACGCTTCGAGACGATCCTGATCCCGGAGCTGAACCTGGGTCAGCTCCGCCTGCTGGTCCGCGCTCGTTACCTGGTCGACGCGGTGGGACTCAACAAGGTCCAGGGAAAGCCGTTCAAGGTCTCGGAGATCACGCGCAAGATCGACGCGCTGCTGCTATGAGGGATCGCTGATGCCACATACCGACTCTGCCGGAACCGGGTTGCAGGAGCCCCGCAAGCTCACGCGTCAGGATTTCGTGAGCGATCAGACGGTGCGATGGTGCCCCGGGTGCGGCGACTATTCCATCCTGGCCCAGGTGCAGAAGGTCATGCCCGACCTGGGGCTCCCCAAGGAGAACATCGTCTTCGTCTCGGGGATTGGCTGCTCCAGCCGGTTCCCCTACTACATGAAGACCTACGGATTCCACAGCATCCACGGACGGGCTCCCACGATCGCCACGGGACTCAAGACGGCGCGTCCGGAGCTGTCCGTGTGGGTTGTCACGGGAGACGGGGATGGCTTGAGCATCGGCGGGAACCACCTGATCCACTGCCTGCGCCGCAACCTCGACATCAAGATTCTCCTGTTCAACAACCGGATCTACGGGCTCACGAAGGGGCAGTTCTCCCCCACCTCGGAGTTCGGGAAGAAGACCAAATCGTCCCCCTTCGGGACCGCGGAGCAGCCGATCAATCCGATCTGCATCGCCATCGCTTCCGAAGCCACCTTCGTGGCGAGGAGTCTCGACGTGGACCCGGTGCACCTCTCACGGACGATCGAGAGAGCCGCCCAGCACAAAGGGACCGCTTTCGTCGAGATCTATCAGAATTGCAACATTTTCAATGATGCGGCGTTCGAGGAGTTCACGAGCCGGGAGGTCCGCTCCGACCGGATGATCTACCTGGAGCACGGCCATCCCATGGTCTTTGGCAAGAATCACGATCGGGGAATACGCCTGAGCGGGCTCGGGCCGGAAGTGGTGACTCTGGGCCAAAACGGGATCACAGAGAAGGATCTCATGGTCCATGACGAGAATGCGACGGAGCCCACGCTGGCGTATCTGCTCTCGAGGATGAATTATCCGGAGTTTCCCGTGCCGGTCGGCGTCTTCTACCGGGCCCAGAGGCCCTGCTTCGAGGAGATGCTGGAGAAACAGGGGCAGGCGATCACGGCCAAGCTGGGGCCGGGAAGTCTCGAAAAACTGATCCGGGGCAACGAGACCTGGACGGTGGAGTAACACCTCTGCTGGCGTTCATCGCAGCCAGGCCACAGAGCGGATCTACGACAGGGCGCGGGATAGGAGGGCGAATCGTGATCTGTCCCGATTGTGGCACCGACAACATGGCCGGCGTCGACAGTTGCGAGGAGTGCGGGCAGGACCTCCGGTCCCTCGACATCCCCGTCCCGCGGGACGGTCTGCAGCAGATTCTTCTGGAAACTCCCCTCAAGGAAGTCGGCCTCCTTCCGCCGAACGTGGTTGCGCCGGGTGATTCGGTGCTGGACGCGATCCGGCTGATGCAGAAGACTCGCCACGGCAGCGTGCTGGTGGTCGATCAGGGGAGGCTGGTAGGCGTGTTCACCGAGCGGGACGTCCTGGACCGGCTGGCGGGCGAGAAGGTGGATCTCGCGATCCTCCCGATCCAGGTCGTGATGACGCATCATCCTCAGTCCCTCACCGAGGACGATGTCCTCGCCTACGCGGTGCATCGGATGGCGGTGGGCCACTACCGTCACATCCCGGTGGAGAAGGACGGGCGCCTTCTTGGCTTCGTCTCCATCCGCGGCCTCCTCGATTTCCTGTCCCGGCGCCTGGCCTAATCCAGCGGCAATCGGAGAATCCTAGCGGAGATCGTGGATGGCGAGGTTCGTCCAGCGGGTCTCGTAGCGGCCTTTCTGCGAAGCGGAGAGCTCGATGAAGGCGATGAGGACGGGACCGCGCTCGATGACTTTCTGTGTCACGGCCTCCCCTTCCTGGTTCGTCCTCAGCTTCTGAGTCGTGCCATCCGCTTGCACCAGCCGAACGAAGGCATCGCCAAGCGGCTTGCCCTCCTTCAACAAGCGAATGCCGAGAGAGGTGCAAGGACCGGCATGGGGAGCGGTGCATTTCTTCGGGTCGTGCCCGGGGTTCCATCGGGTAAGAACGATCTCAAGCGGCAGCCCAAACGGGACGTCGTCGACGCCCCCACCGCCATTCTGGCCACTCTCGGGAAAACCGAATCCGGGGCGGGAGGCGCCTCGGGGAATCACAAAAACCTTCAAGGCCCTGGAGTAGGTCTCGTGAAGGCTCGATCCCGCGTTCTTCAGCATCGAGTCGATGAGGGCTGCATCGGTCCCAACCTCCTCGCGCAGGTACTCGCGCACTTCGCTCGGCTTCAGGTCGATCGCGCGCGCCGGGCCGGTTACGGCGGCGAAGAAGGGCACCTTCCCGGACAGGCTACCCAGCAGCGTCGGCTCCTTCCCGAAAACCGGGAGCGGTTCGATCTTTCCCATCCTCTGGTAGCGGGCGTCCTGGTAATCGGTGGCTCGCTTGGTTTCCTCGCCATTCGGAAACCCGGCCCCCACCACCGCGCGCAGCAGCAGGTGTCCGGGACTGGAAGAATCCTCCCGGGGTTCGATCCAGAGGTCGTGCCCGAAAGTGGCCAGGCAGGAAGCGGCGAGCATGAAGAGGGCGAGCAGGACGCGTCGGAGCATGGGGGCTCCAGGCTCTAAGGCTCGATTCGGGTTCCGGCGAGGCGCTCCACGACCTTCGCGATGGCGACGAAGTCCTCCTCTCCAAGCCCCGCCTTCTGCGCTTCCGAGAAGGAGTCGCTGACCAGGCGGCTGGCCGGCAGGTCGAGGCCCAGTCGTTCGGCTTCGCCGAGCGCGAGCTTGATGTCCTTGTCCATGAGCTTGAGGGAGAAATTGGTGGAGAAATCGCGACGCATCAGGAACGGGCCCTTGTACCGGAACAGCGCTGAGTTGCCCGCAGAGTGCTCGAGGACCTGAAGCACCAGGGGAGGGGAGAGGCCCATCCGCTTGCCCAGGACCAGCCCTTCCGACCAGACCATCAGCATCCCCGCTTGGATCAGGTTGAGGGTGAGCTTGGCGCGCGTGCCGTCGCCCGGCTTCCCGA
>DASYRY010000461.1:0-2715 GCA_036004025.1 Candidatus Polarisedimenticolia bacterium
TGATCGTGCCCGTGCCGATAAGAACGCGTGTCGCATCGACGCTTCCCTCATCCGGCAGAATCGGACGGAATCGTCCCGTGGCGAGATGCTCCAGCGGCGAAACGGTTCGCGGCGCGCGCAGGATCCCCTTGGGGGTGAGGACGATCAGGGGCTTGCGCCAGCTTCGCAGCGCTTGGCGGCGCAGCAGGTGGAAATACTGGGCAGCCGTGGTGGGCTGGCACACCTGGATGTTGTCCTCACCCGCCTGGTTGAGGAAGCGCTCGACACGGGCGCTGGAGTGTTCCGCCCCTTGCCCTTCATATCCATGAGGTAGCAGCAGGACCACTCCCGAGAGAAGACCCCACTTGTCCTCTCCGGAGACCAGGAACTGATCGACGATGATCTGGGCGCCGTTGACGAAATCGCCGAATTGAGCCTCCCAGCAGACCAGGGCCTCGGGATAGTCGCGGCTGTATCCGTATTCGAATCCGAGAACGCACGCCTCGGAGAGAGGGGAGTCGACGATCTCGAAGGGTGCCTGATCCGCGCTCACATGATGCAGCGGCACATACTCGCCCCCGTCGGTGGAATCGATGAGGACGGCGTGCCGCTGGTTGAAAGTGCCGCGCCGGCTGTCCTGTCCCGAGATCCGCACCGGAGTGCCTTCCTGCAAGAGCGATCCGAGGGCCAGCGCCTCGGCCATCCCCCAATCCACGGGGCTGTCGCCCTCCCCCATCGCTCGACGCTGGTCCAGACCCTTCTTGACCTTGGGATGGAGATGGAAATCGTCTGGCGCCGTGCTGAGACATCGCGCGATTTCGCCCAGACGCTCGGCGAGGACGCCGGTATCCACTTCGGTGGAAGGATCGTAGAGTCCGCCGCGGAAGGGGCTCCAGTAGTCGGGAAGCTTGCGAAGGACCGGCTTCTTTTTCATCGCCCGCCCCTTGTCCAGCTCGTCCTGCAGCCGATCGGCGATCTCGTTTTGCAGCTTCTCGCTCTCCTCCGTCTTGATCCCGATGCGCTCCTGGAATTGCTGCCAGAGCATGGGAAGCGCTTCGATTTTCCGGTAGAGGACCGGCTGGGTCGTAGTCGGATCGTCCACCTCGCTGTGGCCGTATCGCCGAAAGCCGATCAGATCCACCACGACATCGGTGTGAAACGCCGCTCGAAATTCCAGAGCCATCCTCCCCACCCTCGCCACCATCTCCGGCTCCTGGCCGTTGACGTGAAAAATCGGTATGGGAAGTCGCCGGGCCACGTCGGAAGCGTAGCGGGAAGAGTGAAGGGCCTCGGGAGGCGTGGTGAACCCGATCAAGTTGTTGACGATGACGTGCAAGGTGCCGCCCACGGTGAATCCAGGCAGATCGGCCAGGTTCAGCGTCTCGGCGGCGATTCCCTGGCCGGCGAAGGCGGCATCTCCGTGCAGGGCCAGCGGAAGCACTTTCGTGACTGCCCGCTCCCCGAAACGCCTCTGGCGCGCCCGGGCTCGACCCATCATGACCGGATCCACGGCCTCCAGGTGGCTGGGATTGGAGACCAAGTGCATCCTTAGGGTCTTTCCCGATGCCGAGAGGAACTCTCCCGTGGCTCCCTGGTGATAGCGGACATCGCCCCCTCCGAGCACGCTGCCGGGATCCACGTCCTCGAACTCCGCGAAGATACTGGCGGCCGGCACGCCGACCACGTGCCGCATCACATTGAGCCGTCCGCGGTGGCTCATGGCGAGCAGCGCCAGCTCCAAGCCATTCTCGGCGGCGGCGTCCAGGATGGAGTCCAGGAGAACGATGAGCGAAGCGGCTCCTTCCAGCGAGTATCGCTTGGTTCCCACGAAGCGGCTATGAAGAAACCTCTCGAAAAGCTCCGCCTGAGCCAGCCGCCCCAGAATCCGGCGACGATCCGGCTCGAAGTCGCTGCGCTCCATTCGTTCCGCCACCCAGCGGCAGCGGTCCGGGTGGAGGATATGCAGGAATTCGACCCCAATCGGCCCGCAATAGATCGATCGCCAAGGCTCGGCGAGGGGATCGGCGGATTCTGCCAGCTCGGGATGCTCCATGGGCCGAAGGCGTCCCAGCGGATCGAGATCCGCCTGCAGATATCCCCACCGTCTGAAGGCATCGGCGAGACGATCTTCAGGCATGTGTCTAGGTCTCACTCGGAGAAGCACAGCTAGGGTCGAGTCACGGCGGGCATGCGAGGCTCACGGCGGAGTCTAGCATCCGACACCGCGCGCGTCGAACAGCGAAATGGCGAGGCCTGGATTCGACGAATTTCTCGAAGCGACAGCGATCCGACCGGCATGAAGACCCTAGGCTCAGCGCCGGTGGACCTGGAGGACACCCGCATCCGGAAGGAGCTTCAGGGGGTTCATGGGATGCCCGTCCCGGCGGGTCTCGAAGTGCAGGTGCGTGCCCCTAGCGTTCCCGGACGATCCGACCTCGGCGATCACCTCGCCTCCCTCCACCCGCTCGCCCGCATGAACCCACAGCTTGCTGGCGTGCGCGTAGAAGGTGGTGAGCCCGTCGCCATGGTCGATGAGGACGGCATTCCCGTAGCGGCCATCCTTGCCGGCTTGGAGCACTCTGCCTGCGGCGGCAGAGCGAATCCGCTGGCCCAGGTTCCCGTCGATGTCGATTCCCTCATGATGCCGGTGCCTTCCTTCGAGGCTGAACGGGGAAGTGATCCTCCCCTCGAGAGGCCAGGCGAAGATCGCCGGCTGCGTCTCGTCGAGCGGGAGCG
>DASYRY010000462.1:0-3082 GCA_036004025.1 Candidatus Polarisedimenticolia bacterium
ACGCGGAGACCGTCGGCCCCTTCTGGCCTCCCCAGCGTCGTCACACCGAGACGGGGTATCGAGCGCTGGCCTTTCCCTTTCCCGAACGGCGTTTCCCTTCGATCGCCATGCAGCAGAGCTGGACGCTGGAAGAGCTGGGCGCTTATCTCAGGACGTGGTCGTCCGTGGTGCGCTTCGTGACCGCCTGGGGATTCGATCCGGTAGTACCTTTGCTGGAGGATGTCTCGCGGATATGGGGACCGGCTCAGCGACGCAGGAAGGTGGAATGGCCTCTTGCGGGGCGGCTCGGATGGCTTCCCGCCACACAGGAGGCGGGACCGCCGAAGCCTAGGGAGAGCTGATTCGAGCAACGGCAGGAGCCGCGATGGGGCGGCTCCTGCCCTGGATCGGGTGCATGTCGGATCGGATCAATCGGACTCTTCATCGTCCGAGTCGGATTTGACTTCGACTTTCTTGAGGATGGCCGGGAGCTTCGCGGCTTCCATCTTCACGTTGTGCTTGGGGCAGAAGTAAGGACCGCTCTTCTCCTCTCCCTTCTTCAGCGTGAGGGTCGCGTCTCCCTCGGGGCATTCCAGGATCGTCGCGGCTTCGCCCCGGATCCGGATGACCTTCACTCCCGTGGCGCCCTTTCCGTCGGCGGCCACCCAGCTCATGTCGCCGGGCAGCGCGTCCACGATCACGTCCCCATCCTCGTCCCCCGCGCCGTGGGCGGCGAGAACCGTGACCTTCGTCTCGTTCCCCTTCCCTTCGTGAACCATGACGCGCTCGAATTGCTGGCCACTCTCGGCCGACTTGTCCACGACGACGACCTGCGCCTTCCCGTCGCCGATCACGGTCATCACGTAGCAGGAGTCCTTGCCGATCACGCACTGCAGGGACTTCCTTTCTCCATCGAGCCCGCCGTACTCGAGCGTCACTTGATCCCCTTTGCGGGTGGCGGTGACGGCCTTGTCTCCCTTTCCGAGCGTGCGGGTCTCGCCGTCACGCAGATCGGAGATGTCCACCTTCTCGACTTTCTGATCGAACTGCCGGTGCCGGTCCGCGCCGGTTCCGGCGACCAATACCGAGAGGGACATTGCCGCGATTCCCAGGGTCAATCCCAGGATTCGGTTCATCGGAGCTCCTCCTTTCGTCGTTGGGGGGGTAGTGGATCAACAGGCCGGGCCATCCCGGCGCCGCGTTCCCTATTGCAGGAGCCGTACCAGCCTCCCGAAGACCCGCAGCGGGCAAAAACGCCTCCACACGGCGATTTCGAAGCATGGCGCTCCTTTCCGACGCCTCATTTGAGGCGGCACCACCCGATTTGCGGTGAGAGAAGGCTCGACGCGGCTACCCGGCGCGATCCTCGTGCCGTGCGTCGCCACCCTCTGAGCGGGGGCTCTCCTCGGCGCCGAATTCGGTCCGGTCGATGGCGAACTTTTGGATGCGGTATTGGAGAGTCTTGTAGGAAATCCCGAGAAGCTTGGCGGCGGGACCCAGGCTTCCCCTGCAGCGTCTCAGCGCCTGGAGAATGAGATGGCGTTCCAGCTCGGGAAGGCGCACGCCGGTGGGCGGAAGGTCGAAGACTCCTCCGGCTCCCGCCGACGCTCCGGGCTCCTTGCGCAGATCCGGGGGGAGATCCGCGAGCGTGAGGCGCGTACCTTTCGACAGCAGCACCATCCGCTCGATGCAGTTCTCCAGCTCTCGCACGTTCCCGAGCCAGGGGTGGATCTGGAGGCGATCCATGACCTCGGGGGTGACCACGATCGAATCGCGGCCGAAGCGGCCGGCGGCGGCGCCCACGAAGTGGTGGACCAGGAGCGGGATGTCCTCGCCCCGCTCCCGCAGCGCCGGGAGATGGAGCGGAACGACGCTGAGCCTGTAGAAGAGATCCTCACGGAAGGTTTTGCGCCGGATCGCCTCCTCCAGATTCTCTCCGGTCGCCGCCAGGATCCGCACGTCCACCGGGGTGGTTCCGGTCGAGCCCAGCCTCTGGATCTCCTTCTCCTGGATGGCTCTGAGGAGCTTGGCCTGGAGATCGATCCGCATGGCGCCGATCTCATCGAGGAAGAGCGTCCCGCCTGTGGCCTGCTCGAAGCGTCCCGGATGGGATCGCGTGGCGCCCGTGAAGGCTCCCCGCTCGTGGCCGAAGAATTCGCTCTCCAGAAGCGTCTCGGGAACGGCGGCGCAGTTGAGGGCGACGAACGGTCCCGCCGCCCTGCGGCTGCGAGCATGGATGGCGCACGCGACCAGCTCTTTTCCCGTGCCGCTCTCTCCCCGGATCAGGACCGGCACGGTGGTATGGGCGATCCTCTCGATCATCGAGAAGACTTCCTGCATCGCGGGGGAAGTGCCGATGATGTTGTCGAGCCGGTAGCGGTCCTTCAAGACACCGCGCAGGGCGGCCACTTCTTCTTCGAGGCGATGCTGCCGGAGCGCCTTCTCCAGCACGAGAATCAGCTCTTCCCGCTCGAAAGGCTTGGTCAGGTAATCGGCGGCTCCTTTCTGCATCGCGGCAACCGCTTCCGAGACGGAGCCGTAAGCGGTCATGAGAATGACGGGCAGTCCCGGCTCCAAGGATTGGACGCGCTCGAGCAGCGAGAGTCCGTCCATTCCCGGCATCTTCTGGTCGGTCAGCAGGAGATCGAAGCGGCTCGCCGCGAGGGCACGGAGAGCTTCCGCCGCGGTGCCTGCCGTCTCCACGACGTATCCCGCGCGGCTCAGGATGCCCGCGAGCATCTCACGCTGGTGCTCTTCGTCGTCCACGATCAGCAGGCGCGCGCCGCGCGGCGCACGCGAAGAGCGCTCCCGGCTCATGACACCGCAACCCTGCGTGCCGGCCGCGCCGGGAAGATCAGCACGACGCGGGTCCCTTCACCGGGGCGGCTGTGCAGCTCCACCCTGCCGCCGTGATCCTCGACGACGACCTGATGGACCATGGCGAGCCCCAGACCGTGCCCCTCCTCGCGAGACGTGTAGGCGAACTCGAATACTTTCTCCTGATTCTCCTCGGGGATCCCGCAACCCGTGTCGGCCACCTCCAATCGAGTCTCCCCCTCGGCTCCGCTCACCTGAAGGCTCAGGGTCCCTCCCTCCGCCATGG
>DASYRY010000463.1:0-8902 GCA_036004025.1 Candidatus Polarisedimenticolia bacterium
CTGGGCGACGATATCCAGGCGATCAAGGCGGGGATTCTCGAAATCGCCGATCTGTTCGTGATCAACAAGTCGGACAGGGAGGGAGCGGATCGGCTTGCTTCGGAGCTCTCCGCGATGCTCGCCTTATCTCCCGACGCGCAGACCGCGCGGACCCCTATCCTGAAGACCGTGGCCACTCTCGGAACGGGGGTGGGCGAGCTGACCGAGGCCCTGGAGACCGAGTGGGGCCGCAGGGATCGCGCCGCCGCGCGCGCGAGCCGGGAGAAGGAGCGCAGCCGCGCGCGCTTCCTCGAGCTCTTCCGCGAGGGACTCTACCGCCGGGCGCGCGAGGCCTGCCTCCCGAGTGGCAAGGTGGACGCGATCGTGGAAGACCTCGCCCATCGCCGCCAAGATCCCTACAGTGCCGCGGAGGAGATCCTGAGCAGGGTGCGATTCTCTGCCGCGCCGCGCCCCTCGTCCTCCAACGGAAAGCGGCGATGATTCGGCACCTGGATCATGTCGCGGTGGCGGTCAGGAAGGTGGAGGAGCGACTGAGATTGTATCGGGACCTTCTCGGGCTTCCGCTCGATCGGATCGAGGAGGTCCCCGGTGAGAAGGTGAGGGTGGCGATCCTGGGACGGGGCATGGGACGCATCGAGCTGGTGGAGCCCACCCAGCGAGGATCTTCCCTCGACCGGTTCCTGGAGGAGCGAGGGGAAGGAATCCACCACCTTTGCTTCCTGGTGGACTCGCTCGATGAGACGTGCCGGGTCATGGAAGCAGCCGGGTACCGGCTCGCGGGAGGAATCCGCGGTGGATCCGAAGGAACGCGCATCGCCTTCCTCCATCCCCGGGGGACCGGGGGGGTGCTCATCGAGCTGAGGGAAGATACGGAGGGGAAGGCTTGAACAAGGTCATTGCCGGCGCGCGCGAGGCGGTGGCGGAGATTCCGGACGGGGCCGTGATCCTGATGGGGGGATTCGGACTGTGCGGAATTCCCGAGAACCTGATCGCCGCGCTGCGTGAGAAGGGCAGCAAGGATCTCACCGTGGCCAGCAACAACGCCGGCGTGGATGATTTCGGAATCGGTCTCCTTCTGAAATCGGGCCAGGTGAGGAAGATGATCGCCACTTACGTCGGAGAGAACGATACCTTCGAGCGGCTCTGCCTCTCCGGGGAGCTGGAGGTGGAGCTGGTCCCGCAGGGCACCTTCGCGGAGAGGCTGCGGGTGGGAGGAGCCGGGATTCCGGCCTTCTATACTCCGACAGGGGTCGGCACGCCGGTGGCCGAGGGAAAAGAAACTCGCGCGTTCGACGGCAGGACCTACCTGCTCGAGAAAGCCCTCCGGGGCGATTTCGCTTTCGTGAAGGCGTGGAAAGGGGACCGACTGGGGAACCTCGTCTATCGGAAGACCGCCCGGAATTTCAACCCGCTCATGGCGGCCGCGGCGGTGATCACGCTCGCCGAAGTGGAGCACCTCGTCGAGCCCGGGGAGCTGGACCCGGACACGGTCGTCACCCCGGGCATCTATGTGAATAGAATCTTCCAGGGCAGAGATTATGAAAAGCGAATCGAGCAGAGAACGTATCGTAAGAAGAGCGGCGCTGGAGCTTAGGGACGGGTACTACGTCAACTTAGGAATCGGCATGCCCACCCTGGTGGCGAACCATATCCCGGAGGGAATGACCGTTATCCTCCAATCCGAGAACGGGCTGCTGGGAATCGGACCCTTTCCGCTTCAGGGCGAGGAGGATCCCGACTTGATCAACGCGGGGAAGCAGACGATTACCGAAGCGGCGGGATCCGCTTTCTTCGACTCCGCGGCTTCCTTCGCGATGATCCGGGGCGGTCACGTCGACCTTACCGTGCTGGGCGGCATGGAAGTGGACGAGACGGGAGCTCTCGCGAACTGGATGGTTCCGGGAAAGATGGTGAAAGGAATGGGAGGGGCCATGGACCTCGTGGCAGGGGCCCGGAGAGTGGTGGTGATGATGACCCATACGACCAAGGAAGGAGAGCCCAAGATCCTGAAGCGTTGCCGGCTTCCGCTCACCGGCGTCGGAGTGGTCCATCGGATCATCACCGAGATGGCGGTCGTGGATGTCACCGACGGGGGGCTCCGGCTGGCCGAGATCGCTCCGGAGTTCAGCGTGGAGCAGGTGCGCCAGGCCACCGAAGCCGATCTGAGTGTGGATCCCGCGGCCCTGAAGACCATGCCCGTTTAGAGGAGGGGTTGAGGAGATGGCCATGTTCCGCCTGGATCGGATACGCCCGGATGCGGTCGTCATCGTCTACCTCAAGGAGCCGAAGGAGCGGTTCTGGGGGGTGATGCGCTCCCTGGATTCGACGGGCACCTCGATTCTGGGCGTGGACCTCATGGCGTTCGACGACTGGCTTCGCCACCTCGGCGAATCCGCGGCCGACCAGATCACCGCTTCCCTGGTATTCTTTCCTCTGTTTCGCGTCGAGAAAATCCTCTTGGACATGCCGTCGGGAGAAATCCCTTCCCTGGTGGAGCGGTTCGAGGCGAAAATCGGGCAAGGACTCCACGCTTATCTGGGACTCGAAGAGGGAGGCTAGACCTTGGAGATGCTCTGCCCGGCCTGCCAGGCAAGGATGGAACCGGCGACCGAGCCCCGCGGGGCGGGAAGGCAACGTTATTACTGTCCCCGATGCGAGGGGGAGTACGTGACGTCTCCCAACAAGGAAGAGGAGACGGCAAGCCCCGCAAGAGAGGAATCGCAGGAGGCCGCGTCCGTGCCGGGCCCAGGCGAGACGACCTTGCCCGGGTTCACCGTCGCCGGAGTTCCGGGGGGGCAGTGGGACGTCCCGGAGGAGCTGCGCTTCACGCTGAGGGTGCTGGAGGGGACCGAGGCGGGAAAGAGCTACGAAGTGACGCGAAGTCGCGTCACCGTGGGGCGCGAGGAGGGGGAAATCCTCCTCGGCGATCCTCTCGTGTCACGCAAGCATGCCGCTTTCGAGATCTACGGGTCCCAGCACATCGTGGTGAAGGATCTGGCCAGCACGAACGGCACCTACCTGAACGGCCGCCTGATCGCCTACTCGAAGCTGAACCACGGGGACAAGATCCGCGTGGGCTCCACCCTGCTCGAGGCGGTCATCCTGATTGAGGGATGAGGCCGGGCTCGGCCGCCGCGGGCTCGGACCTCGCCTGCGAGCTGACGATGACCCGATCCTTTCCTTCTCTTTTGGCCCGGTAGAGCGCCTGATCGGCGCGCTTCATCAAGTCTTCCAGGTTTCCGTCGAAATCGGTGGGATACGTTGCGACTCCAACGCTTGCCGTGGCCCGGATGCCCTTCAGCGTAGGAGAGAGAGCTTCGATTCCGCGCCGGATCCTCTCCGCGGTCGCGCGGGCCGCCTCCAGGCCCACCTGCGGGAGAAGGACGCAGAACTCGTCGCCTCCCCACCGGCAAGCGATGTCCGACGCGCGCAGGCTCTGTCGTATCGCCCCCGCCACCTGGAAGAGAAAGCGATCGCCGGTGGTGTGCCCGTGTCGATCGTTGATCTGCTTGAACGTGTCCAAGTCCAGCATGAGCACCCCGAACGGCGTCCGGTAGCGCTGCGCGCGGGTGCGCTCGTCCGCCAGGCGCTGCATGAAGTGGTGCCGGAGATACAGCCCCGTGAGCTGATCGACGGTGGCCAGCTGGTAGTGCCGCGCATTCTCGATCGCCACGGCCGCCTGATGCGCGATCGTGGTCAGGAGGGAGAGACGGTCGATGTCGAATTTGCCGGGGGCAGGATCGACCACTCCCATCACTCCCGTCGCCTTGTTCTCCACCGTGAGAGGCACCATCAGGATGGATCGGAGGGTGGGGTCGTGCATAATCGGGGCGAAGGGAAGGCCCCTCCCTTCCTCGAGGACATCGCGAATCATCAGCGGTCGCAGCGTCTTCAGCGTCCACTCCACGAACCCGGGCCCCACGGGAAGGCGCTCCTCAGCGCGCAGGACGTCGTGGCGATGCACGAAGCGGGAAATCACCTCCCGTTTTTCGGGATCCGCGGTGGCGATGAAGAAGGTCCCGGTGGGAAAGACCTGGCGGCAATAACGCGCCACGACGGCGCAAACCATGGAGGGCTCCAGGCTCGAGCTCACTTCTTTGCCGATCGAGTTGAGCGCCGCGAGCTCCGCCGTCCGATCGCTCAGGCTCTGGTTCACGAGCCGGACGCCCTCTTCGACGCGGTTGAGATGGTGGAACAGGTAGCTCACCAGGAGAAGGGAGATCCCCAGGCAGAGGAACGCGGCGAGGCCGGAATTGACGTACAGCGAAATCAGGGAGAGCACCAGCGGGATGGTGAAGATTTCGAGCGGCGAGATGTACAAGAGATGATGCCGCAGGAATTCCAGGGCGGATTTCCCCCGCTGGTGGATGGCCAGAGACAGCAGCGCCAGGTTGAGGAGACTCAGCGCCACGAACATGCCGACGACGCCGAGAGTGTTCCTCCAGTTGAGCTGGCTGAAGCGCCAGGCGTCGCCCATGGAGGCCGCGACGATCTCCCCCAGCGCCAGCGTGAGAAAAAGAACCCCGGCGTTCAGGCAAGTGAGGGCGAGCCCCGGACTCGCGCCTAGCAGCTCCCCTCGCCGCAGCAGAATGCCCAGGAGTAACGCCCCCGCGCCCACGGCATAGGGAAGCGGGGGAGGCAGCACGGCCAGAGCGGCGATGATGAAAACATAGTCCATCGACATGCGCGCTCGCGGAAGGATGACGAATGGGAACCGCCATGCGACGCCGATGAGCAGAGCGAAAAGCGTGATGGGGACGAGATGAGCAGAAAAGAGATCGACCGATCCTTTCAGGGAGACGCCGGCGAGGGCCACCCCACCGAGCGCGAGCGCTACGGCGTAGGCGGTGAAGGGAAAGCGCTCGGAGGAAACCGTTCCGCTCATTCGGCGAACTCCTGACAGGGTCGCATTGATAGGGAAATATAAGGATCGGTTCGGGTGGCGGCAAGGAATCCGGGATCCTGTTCCTCGGGCGTGTGCGAAATCCGTACACCGGCCGGATTGACAGTGCGAAAACGGCTCCGATAAGATCCTCACGGCCGCTCAAAAGGCGCGGGAGGGGCCGCCCGGAAAGGGGAATGTATGGCCCGAATCTCCGACAGCTCCACTCTCCTGGAAATTCCCCTCGCACCCGACCTCTTTTTCACCCTTACCGACACCGTCCAATTCTTCGTGAAGCGGTGTCGCGTGGCGCGCGGTCCGGCGTCCTCTCTGCTCGTAACGCTGAAGCGCACCCTGCAAGCGGTGCCCCCGGGACACGGCTACGCGCGAATAAGGCTGAAGGCGTCCCGAGGAAGACTGGACATCACCCTGGGTCTTTCCCGCGCTCGCCTACCCGCATCCCGATTGCGGCCGCTGCTCCGCCAGGCTCATCCCTTGCTCAAGACAGCGCTGCGCCCTAGGGGCACGACGCTCTTCCTCAGCGTTCCCATCCCGGAAAAACGTTGATCTCGGAGGGCGCCCGAGGCGTTTGCGTCGTGCTCGGGGCCGGCGGCTTCCGCGGCCTCGCGCATATCGGGGTGCTTCGAGCTCTCCACCGGCTGGGAATCCGAGTCGATTCCATCATCGGCGTCTCGATGGGCGGCCTGCTCGCCTCCTTCCACGCGGGGCTGGGTTATTCCCTCGAGGAGATCGAGCAGCGGCTTTCGGTGCTCAGCACCTCCGCCCTCTTCGGGCTGGGGCGCTCCCTTTACTCGACGAACCGCAAAGGCGCCTCGAGCCCGGCGGTGGCGGCGCTTCGCGGGGAGCTGGACAGGCTGGAGGGACTTTCCTTGGAGAACCTGCGATTCGGAATCGGCAAGCTCGGCCTGCTGGCTCTCGATCTGTTCACCGGAGAGGAGGTCTTCGCGGCCACCGGCGAGCCGCCTCCGATCTCCCCCGGAAACGTGGTCGTCGGAGGGGCCTCGATCCCCTTCTTGTTCCCGTGGGTGCGAGGAGAGCGCCCCGGACGGATCTATCGTCTGGTGGATGGCGGGCTGAGCCATTCGGTCCCCGTGGAGAGGGCGCTTCAGCCGCCTTTCTCGGCCAGCCGGGTGATCGCCGTCGACTTGCAGGTGCTGAGGGGATTTCGCGAGCGAAATCCTCGGCGATGGGAGCGCCTGGAGGAAGAGAATCCCGGCCGTATCATCCGGCTGCGGCCACGGGTGGACCGCTTCGGGACGGTTTTTTTCCGTGCGGGGCAGGCTTCGGATCTCGTCAAGGCGGGGGAAGCGGCGGTGCTGGAGCAGTCTGGGGCTTTGTGCTAGGCTGTGCGCCGTTTCCATCAGGAGAATCTCGCGTGGAGCAGGCCAGAATTGGGGTCATCGGGGGGAGCGGCCTCTATCGGATGCCGGAGCTGGCTTCGTCCACTCCCGTGAAGGTGGACACACCCTTCGGATCTCCCTCGGACGATTTCCGCAAGGGGCTCTTGAAAGGAGTGCCCGTGGTTTTTCTGGCGCGGCATGGAGAGGGACACCGGATCCTTCCCTCCGAAATCAATTTCCGCGCCAACATCTACGGGTTCAAGGCGCTGGGCGTGGAACGTCTCCTCTCCGTCTCGGCCGTTGGGAGTCTCCGGGAGGAGATTGCTCCCCTGGATGTCGTCGTACCCGATCAATTCATCGATCGTACGCGCAACCGCATCTCCACCTTCTTCGGGGACGGAGTCGTCGCCCACGTCTCCTTCGCCGATCCCGTATGCGGCGAGCTGAGCCGGACGATGGCCGAGTCGGCGCGCCGGGCGGGAGCCAAGGTGCACGAAGGGGGCACGTACCTGTGCATGGAGGGACCCGCCTTCTCCACTCGCTCCGAGTCCCACCTTTACCGGAGCTGGGGTGCCTCGGTCATCGGCATGACCAACCTTCAGGAGGCCAAGCTCGCCCGCGAGGCGGAGATCTGCTACGCCACCCTCGCGATGGCGACCGACTACGACTGCTGGCACGAAGACGAGGAGCCGGTCACGGTGGAAACCGTCGTGGCCCGCCTGAGCCAGAACGCACGGACGGCCCTCCTGACCCTGGCGGGCGTGGTCGAGAGGCTGCCGCGCGAGAGAACCTGCCCCTGCGCCAACGCGCTTCGGAACGCCATCCTGACCGAGCCTGCGCGAATCCCGGAAGAGACCCGGCGCAAGCTGGGTCCCATCCTCGAACGCTACGTCCGGGGGAGGGCGTAACATGTCCATCGTGGTGGTGGGATCGGTAGCCTTCGACACCGTTCAGACCCCTGCGGGAAGGGCCGAGGGAGTCCTCGGGGGCTCGGCGAGCTATTTCTCGGTGGCCGCTTCCTTCTTCGCGCCGGTACACTTAGTCGCGGTGGTGGGGGAGGACTTCGGCGAGGATCATGCCCGCATCTTCCACGACAGGGACATCGATACGGCGGGACTGTCGCACGTGCCGGGAAGGACTTTCCGCTGGAGTGGAGTCTATGGCGACGACATCAACCAGCGCACCACGCTGTCCACCGAGCTGAACGTCTTTCAGGAGTTCAAGCCCGTTCTTCCCGAGAGACTCCGGAAGGCGGAGTACCTCTTCCTCGCCAATATCGATCCCGAGCTGCAGCGATCCGTCCTGGACCAGATGCGGCGTCCCAAGCTGGTGGCCTGCGACACCATGAATTTCTGGATCGAAGGGAAGAGGGAGGCGGTGCGCGACATGCTCAAAGGGGTGGACATCCTGGTCATCAACGACGAGGAAGCACGACAGCTGGCCCTGGAAGCGAATACGGTCCGCGCGGCGAAGAAGATTCTCGGGTTTGGTCCGAGCTCGCTCATCATCAAGCGCGGAGAATATGGCGCCGCACTCTACACGAGCGGGTCCCATTTCGCGGTGCCGGCCTATCCGCTTCTGGACCCGGTCGATCCGACGGGAGCGGGAGACTCCTTCGCGGGAGGCTTCATGGGGCATCTTGCGAGAAAGGGGAGCCTGGACGACGTCTCCATTCGGCAGGCCCTCGTGGTGGGGAGCGTCATGGCGTCGTTTTGTGTCGAAGACTTCAGCCTTCGTCGCTTCGCGACCCTGCGACCCGAGCAGATTCGAACCCGCCTGAAGGAATTCGGCCGGATGACCCAGTTTGCGGATCCCGCCCAGTGACCTGGCTGTTCCTCATCGTCGTCACGCCCCTCCTCACGCTCCTCGGCTACTTTCTCAAGATTCCCTGGCTCCTGCCCCTGCTCCAGGTGCTGCCCGCTTATCCCCTCATGGTCCGGGACCTCAAGACCCGGAGATGGGAGCTCGCCGTGCTGCGCATGCTGCTGTGGGCAGCGCTCATCGGATCCACGGTGGAGGTCCTCGCCCTCCTGTCTCCGGCATCCGGGGAGATCTCGATCTTTCATGGAAAGGCCTACCGGGACGAGATGCTTCTCTGGATCCGAACGGGGATCGGCAAGGAGAGCAGCCCTCTCCACTTCCTTCCGGAGCACGCCTTCCATCTGGCTCTTTTCGTCATCCTTTCGCTGGTTTCCGGTGGCCTTCTCTCTCTGGTGTTGGGCGCCGTGCTCATGAACTACATGAGCTTCTACGTGGGGAGCCTTCTCGGAATCGCCCGCCTGCCCTGGGTGGTGCTGCTGTATGGTTGGCCTCCCTGGGCTCTGCTGAGGGTCGTCGCCTTCGTGATCCTGGGCGTGGTGCTGTCGGCCCCGCTCCTCGAGCGGCTCGCGGGGGGTCCTCTCGTCATGGAAAGAAAACGGATATGGGTGCTCGCCGCGGGAGCCGGGCTGATGCTGGACGTGACTCTCAAGACCATGCTGGCTCCCCATTGGAGCGCCATGCTGCGCTCGGCGCTTTACTCTCTTTCCCCGGGACTTTGACCCTCCGCTTGGCTTCGGCCTATCATGGCGCGCTCGTATCGACAGGGGAGAAAGCTTGACCAGCCGGCGCGTTCACAGAAAAACAGGCTGCGGAGTCGATGCCTCGGGCTTTGCTCTGG
>DASYRY010000464.1:0-4344 GCA_036004025.1 Candidatus Polarisedimenticolia bacterium
TGCGGATTTGGATGGATGCCGATGCGTGCCCTCAGGCGATTCGCGACATCGTCTTCCGCGCTTCCCGCCGCTTGAGCGTGCCCGTCTGTTTCGTGGCGAATCGTGCCATCGCCCCCCACCCCTCGCCCCTGGTCACGAGCGTCCGGGTCGGGAAGGAGCTCGACGCGGCCGACGAGCACATCGCCCAATCGGTCGAGAAGGACGACATCGTGGTCACGGCGGACATCCCGCTGGCGGCGAAGGTCGTGGCGAAGGAAGCGGTGGCCATCGATCCACGCGGGGATGTCTACACGGAAGAGAACGTCGGGGAGCGGCTCGCCATGAGAAACCTCCTGCAGGGTCTTCGGGCCGAGGGGATGCTCACGGGGGGACCTTCCCAATTCGGCGGCGCGGAGCGCTCGCGATTCGCCAATGCCCTCGATCGGCTGCTGACCGAGCGCAAGCCCAAGACCTGATCGATCCCGGCGGATTGCAATGACCCCCGGCATCGGTTAAAAAGAGTCCATTCAGACCATCGAGCCTGGTTCCCGGGACGTGCAGGCGGAATCCGTCGCTCCCGTGCCGGGCGTCCTTTCAGGAGCCGGGGGGCCGCCAAGATGAGACCTGGTTCAAGCTTCCTGCTGGTTCCTCTGGCGCTCGGAATGGGATTCCTGAGCCAGCCTGTCTCCGCTGCGGCGAAGGAGGAGGTGGCGGTGGTGCACACCGAGCTGGGGGACATCGCGTTCCGCTTCTTCGAGACCGACGCCCCCGGGCACGCGGCCTACGTGAAGGATCTGATCCGTCGCGGCTTCTACGATGGGACGACCTTCCACCGGGTCATCCCGCACTTCGTCATCCAGGGAGGCGATCCGAATTCCAAGGACGCCGACCGAAGCAACGACGGAGACGGGGCCGCCGACCGCACCCTGAAGGCGGAGTTCAGCCCGAGGCTGCACTATCGTCCCGGCTCGGTGGGAATGGCGCGCGATGCGGGTCTAGACTCCGGCTCGTGCCAGTTCTTCATCGCCTTGGAGAACCTGCCCAGGCTGGACGGGAAGTACACCATTTTCGGGGAGGTGACCTCCGGGCTGGAGGTCGCGAAGGCCATCGCCGCCCTGCCTCGCGACCTGAAGGACAATCCCCTCAAGCCGGTTTCGATGAAGGTGGAGCTCAAGACGAAGAAGGTCCAGGCTCCCCCGATTTCCCTGAAAGAGGGACCCAGCGGAGAAGTCCTGACGGGCCCCGGGAAGCCGAAGGCATGGGATCCGAAAGACGCCCGATGGAAAGCGCCGGTCGCCATCCAGACAGGAGAGCTTACCTTGGGCAAGTCTCCGGTTCTTCCCGGAGCCGCGATCCCTCCCCAGGGACGGCTCGACCTCTCCCTCGGGGAGGATGGCTCCGTCCTGGACGTCCGGTTCTCCGATCTCGGTTTTCCCGATGCGGCCCAGAAGCAGAAGGTGGTGAAGAGCTCCTGGAGATTCTCGCCGGCATTCCTCGATGGGAAGCCGGTCAAGTCACGCCTCTCCGTGGACGCCAACGGCGGGAGCCTTGCCCCTTCGCAGGTGCCAGGGACCCCCATCGATGCCAGGAGCGCCGAATTGACCCTCCCTCAGGTCCTGGTGGCGCTGGAGGTTCCAGAAGCCTACATGATGCCCGAAAAGACCCCGGACCTGCGCCTGACCATCGACGAGACGGGACACGTGGCCGAGGTGTCGATCCAGACCTCCTGTGGGGACGTCGCGCTCGACGAGGCGGCGGCGAAGGCGGCCGGGAAGCTCGTGTTCGCTCCCGCCCTGCGCGGCAAGGAGCCCGTGGCGGTCTACCTGAACGTCGCCGTGAGATGGCTCGAGCCGGCCCGGCCGTGACGTCAAGTTCTCCCGCACCCATCGCTCTCGTCACCGGCGGCTCGCGTGGAATCGGACGCGCCATCGTGCTAGGCCTGGCCCGAGCGGGGTTTCGAGTCCGTTTCAGCTACTTGCAGGACGAAGCCCGAGCTCGGGAGACCGCGCGCATGGTCCAAGAGGCAACGGGGGAGGCGGAGCATTCGCGAGTGGACGTGGCGGTCTTCGCGGAGGTGGAGCAGTGGGCGAAGGATATCGCCTCGCGCGAGGGACGGATCGACGTCCTGGTGAACAATGCCGGGGCGATCTCGGATGGGCTGCTGGCTTTCCAGGAAGAAGAGGAGTGGCGCCGGATCCTTGCCATCAATCTGGACGGCGTGCGTCACGGTTGCCGGGCCGTGCTCCGCACCATGATCGCCGAGCGCAGGGGTCGCATCATCAACCTCGCCTCCGCGAGCGCGCTGGTGGGCCCGCAGGGACAGACGGCCTACGCGGCGGCGAAGGGAGGCGTTCTCGCTTTGACGCGGTCGCTGGCCCGCGAGGTGGCTCCGCTGGGGATCACCGTGAATGCCGTGGTCCCGGGCCCCATCGACACGGAGATGACGGCGGGGCTGCCGGAAAAGAATCTCCGGGCGATCCTCGAGGCGATCCCTCTCAAGCGCGCCGGACGGCCCGAGGAGGTGGCGGCCGTCGTGACCTATCTGGCTTCGGAGGCCGCCTCCTACGTCACCGGGACCAGCCTGCGCGTCGACGGCGGACTCGCGATGTGAGCCGGTCCGGCTGCGATCGGTAGGATGGAAGGAGAGAAAATGTCCCAGGATTTGGAACCGCTCGGGCATGGCGCCCCCGACTGGCGCCATCTGCAGGATCACGAAAAATACGAGAGCTTCGCCCAACAGGCGCCCGGCGGCTGGTGGGACTTGAAGGGGCCGGTCGGCGGCCTGCACGTCCTGAACCGTGCCCGGGTGGCCTACTTCAAGGAGCGCCTCGGGAGCCTCTCGGGCCGTAAGGTCCTGGATGTGGGCTGCGGCGGCGGGATCCTCTCCGAATCCCTCGCCGCATCCGGAGCGCGCGTGGTGGCTGTCGACCCCTCCCCGGCCAGCATCCGGGAAGCTCAGGAGCACGCTCGCTCGTCAGGGCTGGAGATCGATTTTCGCGTCGGGTTCGCGGAGAGGATGGAATTTCGCGAGGAGTTCGATGCGGTCTTCGCCGTGGACGTGCTGGAGCACGTCCAATCCTTGAGCGACACCCTTGCCGCCTGCGCCCGGGCCCTGAAGCCCGGAGGCTCCTTCGGATTCCTGACCCACAATCAGACGCTGGAGGCGTTCCAGTATCTGATCTGGGAGCAGGAGTATCAGCGTCGGGTCATGCCGAAAGGAGCGCACGACTTCCACAAGTTCATCTCGCCCGAAGCGATGCAATCTTCGTTGAAGCAGGTCGGGTTGGAGGTGAAGGAAATCCGCGGGCTCACCCGCACCGGGAGCGGGGAGTCCTATTCGATCTCGGTTTCCGACGATGTCTCCATCAGCTATCTGGGATACGCCGTAAAGCCTCCCGTAGCGGCGTGAACGCCATGCTGCCTCATGCCGCCCCCTTTCGTTTCGTGGATCGCGTGCTGGAGCGGGACCCTCCACGGCGCTGCGTCACGGAGAAGCTTTTCTCATCCGGCGAGCCCCTCCTGGAGGGAGCCGCGCAGGTCCCCTCGTCGCTCGTGATCGAGGCGCTGTGTCAGGGAGCCGCCTTCCTCTCGGAGGGGGAGACCCCCGCGCAGGGGCGAATCGTGCGCGTGGACGAGGCCGAGATGATGTCGGAGGTGCGCGCGGGCGACGCCATGAAGATCACGGCGATGATGCTCGAATCGGGCGCGGCGGGATTGAAGGCGGAGATCCGTGGCGAGGTCGAGGGAAAGACGGTGGCCAGGCTGCGGGTCTTGATCGGGCTGTGAGCGCTTCGGATCAGCGGCGTCCCGCGCGGCGCAGGTAGAGGCCCAAGGCCACCAGCACGCCCCCCAGCAGGAGCAGCAGCGTGCTGCCTCCGTGCAAGGCATCCATGCCGGGCGGGGCAATCCACCATCCCCCCAGTCCCACCATCACGGCCACGATTCCACCCAGCCCAAGCCGATTCGACCAGATCCAGGAGCGGATGCGCCGGTGCTCCTTCTCGAAGAAGCCTGGCGTCATCAGCAGCGCGCGATGATACCGGTAGGTGTCCCCCAGCTTCCCCAGGAGCTGCGGGTGCTGCGCCCGATCCAGACCCTTCTTCCATTGCTCCAAAGCCGTCTGCTCCAGTCCCTCGCGCTGCACGTAGAGACAGCCCAGCAGGAAGTGAGCCAGATCGGAGGAGGGGGGATGCTCCGCCGCCTGGAGGAGGAACTCGGTCGCGCCCTTCTGATCCCCCGCCTCGTGCCGCATCTCCGCCAGCTCGAGCAGGTCCATCGGAGACGAGCGAATCGAGACGAGCTTTTCCAGCGCCGCTCGGGCTTTCTCATGCTTGCCGATCCGCTTCATGAGATGGAAGTACTCGT
>DASYRY010000465.1:0-2142 GCA_036004025.1 Candidatus Polarisedimenticolia bacterium
CAGCAGGTTGATGCGCTCATCCTGCGGCCAGAGTGTCCGGGCTTTCTCGCATGACGCGATGGCTTCGGTCAGATTGCCGCGCGCCTTCAGCGCCCCGGCGAGAATCCGCCAGGACGTTGCGTCCTTGGGGTTGAGGGATAGGGAGGCGCGAATCTCCTTTTCCGCCAGGTCCGGACGTCCCGCTTCAAGCGCGCAGGTCGCCGCGAGAGACCGAGCCTGGCTCGAGCGACGGTCCAGTTTTCCGGCTTTCAGGAGTTCAGGCAGGCCTCGATCGAAGTCCCTCCGGCTGCATGCCGCATGCCCGGATTTCATCTGCACGCTGGAAAGCAAGGTCGTGGCCTCGCTCCAGATCACCAAGCCCAAGAGCAAGAGATAGAAAAGCGCGGTCAGATACCCCAACGCCGCGCGCCGCCGGGATACCATGGCCCACCGAGATACTACCGGCTCCGCGAAGACGCCTCCCGGGGCGCCGGAAGCCGGCACGACCATGAGAGCGGCCAGAATGGTCGTGGCCCAGAGGACCGGCTGCTCGCGCAGCGAAGAGGCATAGAAGCCGGCCGCGGCGATACCGACGATGCAGGCCGCGCAATGTGGAACAGGGAACTCGGCGCCCTGGCGGGCCCTTCTCCAACCTGTTCGGATGAGGAGGAAGGCGATCCAGATCACCAGGGCGAGCCCCGCCGCTCCCACTTCGGCGGCAACCTGAAGATATTCGTTTCCAGCCTGAAGAGGCAGACGGGATGGGCTGAACCCGGTCTTCGGTTTGGCGTTCCCCGCTTCGGAAGCGAATACCTGGCGCCAGTTTCCTATCCCTGCTCCCAAGGGGTTCGCGAACACCATACTGCGGGTGACACGCCAGGCCTCGCTGCGCAGCGACCAGCCCTCCAGCTCGCTCGTCTTGAAGGAAGGAGGATTCGAGGTCAGACGAATTCCTGATCCATACGCTCCCCACAGCATGGCGGCCAACGCCACCGCCGCCAAGGCGACTCCTCGCAACGGGAGCGAGGAATCTGGGGATCTCTCCCGGCGGATTGAAAGCTTCCCAGCCAGACTCAGCGCAAGAAGCCAGAGAGCTCCCGCCACCGCGGCCGACCATGCCGAGGGAGTGCGGGACAGCGCGACATAGGCGGTTGCCAACCCCGAGCCGACGGCCCAAAGCCATCCGACCGCCCGGGAGGAACCGAGCGCGAGGCCCCAAAGCAGGGGCAGGAGGACCGCCACGAAAGTGGCGGCGGTGGTGACATCGCCGACAACGGCGCCACCCTGCGTGCCCGGGAGCCACGCCACGCGAGGACCCAGGAGGATCTGGGAGAGTCCCAGACAAGCGGTGACCAGGGAAGCGATTCCGAGGCTATACGGGACGAGTCGATCGCGAAGCGAGAGAGACGACGCCGCGATCACGAAGAGAATGACGGCGTAGGTCGCGTCGCGGAACGATTCCAGGGATGCCGCTTTGTACGGTGCCTGGAACACGGAAAGCAGCGATATGAACAGGAAAAGGAGCAGGGGTAGAGCGATGCCAGTCTGGGCGATTCGGATCGAGCTGCCTCGGAATGCTCCCCACAGCCAGATCCCGAGGACGAGAAGCGTTCCTGCGTGGAAGAGAATCTCCTTGGGAAGCTGGAACGGATCGAAAGCCTGGGGCACGAAGACGAACGGCAGGAATAGGGAGAGAAGCGCGATCGACCAGCGGATGGATGAGGGTGAATACGCTTCACTCTCCGTGCTCGATCCGCTTGCCATCTGGTTCCTTGCGATGCATGTTGAGGTCAAGAACAGGAGCGCGGAATCCTAGCACAAGCGGTCTAAATCCATCAAGATTCAAGGAGTTTGACCGGCTCCGCCCAGGAGTCTAGAATGCCATGCAATCATCTCTGCACCCGAAAGGAGCCTATTGGAAACGCAAGTGATCCTCCGCACCTGGGACGATACCGAAGCCGAGCTGGTCCGAGCTCTTCTCGAGAGCTATGGGATCCCTTGCTGGGTGAGCTCGCAAATCACCCATGCGGTCTATCCCCTCACCGTGAATGGCCTGGGAGAGATCAAAGTCAACGTCCCCGTGGAGGCTGCCGAAGAGGCGCGCCGGATTCTGGAAGATCACCGAAGCGGCCAAGCACTTCAAAACCCGACGATTGAGCCGGA
>DASYRY010000466.1:0-5995 GCA_036004025.1 Candidatus Polarisedimenticolia bacterium
TCAGGTTGAAGTCGTTGGTCAGGATCTTCGAGCCGGTCTGCTTGGCCAGCTCGATCAACTTCATGTCCACGTCACGGACTTCGGGGAAGTCGGCCGCGGTGATCACGACCTTGACGTGAACTCCCTTCTGGATCCGCTGGAGGATGTCGAGTCCTTTGCGGCCCCGGTTGCGCTTCAGCGGATCCGCGGAGTCCGCGATGTACTGCAGCTCATTCAGCACGAACTGAGGGACCAGCAGAGCGCCGTCCAGGAAGCCGGTCTCGCACACGTCGGCGATGCGGCCGTCGATGATCACACTGGTATCCAGGATCTTGCTGGAAAGCGACGGGCTGTTCCGGGTGCCGGTCGAATGAAAGGCCTCCCAGGAGAAGCTCTCCGCTTTCCTCGCGCCCAGCGCGCCTCCCAGATAGAGACAGACCAAAAGGATGGCCGGTCTGAGAAACTCGGGCCCCACTCCCGGGACGCCGGCATCCGGGACCAGCCGCCAGAAGGCCGTTCCGGCGGCCGCGCCGGCCACGAGGCCGACGAGCGCCCCCGTGAGGACACGCACTTCCACGCCGCGCGCCGCGGCTTCGAGGGCCAGTCCCGCGGCGATGAGCAGCGCGGCGACAGGCAGGAATCGGAAATCCGGTGCCGAGGGGGAGAGAGGAAAGAGCTGAAGGGAAAGGACGAGAGCAAAGACCGTGAAGAATACCCTCAGGATCCACTGCATCATGACCCGCGCCTCCACGAAATCGTCCTCGAACCGGCCGGGATTATAGCAATGATTCCAGCGCTTCAGAAACCGTGGAAATCCCCTCTACCTCGAGGCGTAAATCTCTCGGCAGGTCCTTCAGGTTGGCCCGGGGCACGAGGCAGCGCGAGAACCCCAGACGGAACGCCTCGCGCATTCTCGCGGCGGCACGAGTCACCGCCCGAACCTCCCCTACCAGTCCGATCTCGCCGAACACGACCGTGTCGGCGCGCGCCGGGCGCGCCAGAGCGCTGGAGGCCACAGCGCAGGCGACGGGCAGGTCGGCCGCGGGCTCCGAGAGACGCACGCCTCCCACCGCGTTGATGAAGATGTCGTCCGTGGAAAGCGAGATTCCCGCGCGCTTCTCCAGCACCGCGATGAGCATGGCGGCGCGGGCGGGATCGAATCCCGACGCGGATCGGCGGGGACTGCCGGCGGCCCCTCCTGCCACGAGAGCCTGGATTTCCAGCAGCAAGGGAAGCGATCCCTCCATCGAGCAGAAGACGACTGATCCGGGGAGGCCGCCGCGCCGCTGGGATAGGAAGAGAGCCGAAGGGTTTTCCACCGGCTTCAAGCCTTCCTCCGTCATCTCGAACACCCCCAGCTCTCCTGCCGGTCCGAAGCGGTTCTTCGCGGTTCGCAGCAGCCGGTAGGTATGGGTCCCGTCCCCCTCGAAATAAAGCACGGTGTCCACGAGGTGCTCCAGCGTCCTGGGGCCCGCAAGGGATCCCTCTTTGGTGACGTGGCCTATCAGGAAGAGAGGCCTGCCTCGCCGCTTGGCGAAGGTGAGGAGTCGGGAGGCGCACTCCCGCACCTGGCTGAGGCTTCCCGCAGTGGAGTCGAGCGACGAGGTGGCCACGGTCTGGATCGAGTCGAGGATGAGGACTCCCGTGGATTCCTGTTCGGCGGCTTCCAGGATCCGCTCCATCGAGCTCTCGGCGAGAACCTGGAGCTTTTCCGATCGGATGCCGAGTCTTTGCGCACGCAAGGCGATCTGCGCCCCCGATTCCTCACCGGTTACGTACAGCACCCGATCGAACGCCTTCTCGAGCCCCGCGGCACATTGGAGCAGGAGCGTCGATTTGCCAATTCCCGGCTCCCCTCCGATCAAAACCCCCATCCCCGGGACCACGCCTCCCCCGAGGACCCGATCGAGGGGCTCGATGCCGGTGCGCGATCTCGACACCGATCCTTCATCCCGCCAGCTGCGAAGGGATCGCGCCTTTTCGGCGGGACCCCATCCTGGCGCAGGAGATCCCTCCAAGCGCTTCGTTTCCTCAGCCAGCGTGTTCCACTCCTGGCAGGATGGGCACCGCCCCAGCCATTTGGGGGTTTCGCTTCCGCAAGCACCGCAGACGTAGGAAGCCGTTCTCAAGTCGCCACCGACCCGGAGGAGAACCGGCTCACGATCTGGACGATCCGTTGCTGCCGGAGGTAGACCCTCGGGACCCTCCAGCCGATGCCGCAGAGGATCTCCCAGGAGATGGTCCCGGCTTCCTCGGCTACACGATCGGCTCCCTGGAACGCTCCCGCCTGGTCCCCGATGAACACGACTTCGTCTCCCAGGGCCGCTTGGGGGTGATCCGTGACGTCGAGTGTCGTGAGATCCATGCTGATCCTTCCCACGATCGGAGCGCGCTTTCCGCGAACCAGGAAGTGGCCGCGGTTGGAAAGCGAGCGGACCACCCCGTCGTCATACCCAGCTGCGATGGTGGCGATCCGAGACGGCCTTGCTGCCGTGAAAGTGGCCCCATAGCCCACCGACTCTCCGGAAGAGACATCCTTGAGATACACGATGCGGGACACCACCTTCATCACGGGGCGCAGCGACAAGTCCTGATTGCGAGGGGAAGGGTGATACCCGTACAGCAGGAGGCCGGGACGGACAAGGTTGAGCCAGGCCGGAGGACGATCGAGCACGGCCGCCGAGTTGGCTATGTGCACCAGGGCAGGTTGGCGCCCGCCGCGGCGTGTCTCGTCCATGGCTTGCTCGAAACGGTCCATCTGGATCCGGGTGAGAGGATGCTCGGGATCATCGGCGCAGGCCAGATGGGTGAAGAGCCCTTGCAGCTCCAGATGGGGACAGCGATCCAAGAATCCCAGGATCTCTCTAAGTCGAGTCCATGAGACGCCAAGCCTTCCCATGCCGGTGTCCACCTTCAGATGGAAAGGCAGGGCTCGGCCCAGCCGCGATCCGGCGTTCTCGAGGGCCTCCATCTGGTCTTCTCGGAACAGCGCGGGAGTGACCTCGGCGCGACCGACGGCGTCCATCTGGGCAGGCTCGAGAGCGCCCATCACCAGGATGGGGCACGCGATCCCGCCTCGGCGGAGCTCCTCGGCCTCTTCGAGCAACGCCACGGCCAGATACTCGATCCCTGCCTCCTGGAGGCAGCGGGCCACCGGAAGCGCTCCGTGCCCGTAGGCGTTGGCCTTGACGACTCCCAGTACGGGCCGGCCTTCGACCCGTCCGCGAATGGCGTTCAGATTGGCCGTCAAGGCGTCGAGGGAGATTTGCGCGCATGTCGGGCGACCCTCGGAGAGCCTCGCGTCGATCACCCTGCGTGCCATTCGGGATCGTCGGCCCGGGTTTCGAATTTGGTGTAGTGCTTGATGAAGGCGAGGGGGACCATGCCGATGGGACCGTTCCTCTGCTTGGCGATGATGAGCTCCGCCTTGCCGCGATTGTCATCGGTGGGCTTGTAGACTTCTTCGCGATAGATGAAAAGGACCACGTCCGCGTCCTGCTCGATCGCTCCCGACTCACGGAGATCGGAGAGCTGCGGGCGGCGGTCGCCGCCGCGCGTCTCGGGAGCGCGGGAGAGCTGCGAGATGGCGATGACGGGCAGCTGGAGCTCCTTCGCGAGCTCTTTCAAGGAGCGCGAGATCTCGGAGATCTCCTGGGTTCGATTCTCGGAACGGGCCCGGCCCCGGATGAGCTGGAGGTAGTCCACGATGAGCAGGTCCAGTCCGACCTCGCTCTTGAGCCGGCGTGCCTTGGCGCGCATCTCCAGGACGCTGATGCCCGCGGTGTCGTCGATGTAGAGGGGCGCCGTGGAAAGCCGCGCGAAGGCTTCGGTCAGCTTCCTCCAGTCCTCCTTCGACAGGCGTCCGGTGCGCAAGAGGTGGGCATCGATCCTTCCGAGCGCGCATAGGAGCCGGAGGAAGAGCTGCTCCTTGGACATCTCGAGCGAGAAGATCCCGATCTTCTTCTTGTCCAGAATCGAGGCATTCTGGGCGATGTTCAGGCAGAAGGTGGTCTTCCCCATGGCGGGACGGGCCGCGACGACCACCAGGTCGGACTTCTGTAATCCGGCGGTGTACTCGTCTAGCTTCTCGTAGCCCGTAGCGAGTCCCGTGAGCAGTGAGCGCTTCTCGGTCAGCTCCTCGATCATCTTGAGGGAGGCGTCGGCGATAACCCGGATCGACTGGAATCCTCCCGACAGCGAGTCCTGGGCGATTCGGAAGATGGACGATTCCGCCCGATCCAGGATTTCCGCCACTTCGTCCTCGGCCCGGTACGATTCGGTGAGGATCTTCGAGGCCGAAGAGATGAGCGCGCGCAGCACCGCCTTTTCCTTGACGATGCGGGCGTAGTACTCGATATGGGCGGGGGAGGGGACTCCATCGGCCAGCGAGGCGATGTACGCCGGACCTCCGACGGCGTCGAGCTCGCCCTGGCGGACCAGCTCTTCCTTGAGGGTGATCTCGTCGATGGCGCTGGCGCGCTCCGAGAGCACTTCCATCACCTTGAAGATCTTGCGGTGAGTGTCCCGGTAGAAATCCCCTTCCCGGAGGATCTCCTGCGCGCGGTTGATGGCCTGGTTCTCGATCAAGATGGAACCGAGGACCGAGCGCTCGGCGTCAACGCTGTGAGGAAGATTCTTTTCGAGGGTGATGTCCGTGGCCATACGTCGTGTCGCGGGAATCGGGTCGGTTGACAGCCGGGACGGATCAGCTCTCCGAAGGAGGAGCACTATAGCACAAGCTCGCGACAAAGCGGCGGCAGGCGAGCCCGCGTATCGGGAAGGTATCGAGGGACCCGACACGCGGCTAGCTTGCGGTCCGAGGATCGCTTCCTGCCTTGGGCCCACATTTGTGCTTGACAGGGCCGGGGTTTCGAGGCACGTTTCGAGTGCATTCTTCCGGAGATGGAATCATGTCTCCTCGGTATTCTTCGCTGCGGCTCGCGGTGTCCCTCCTTGTCGTCCTCTCGCCTACGATCGGGCTGTGCTCCGGGCAGTCGCTTTTCCAGGCAACGCAGGTGGTGAATCCCGACGCAGAGGGCACCAACGCGATCGTGACGGGGCACTTCAACGCTGATACCCATCTCGACTTCACGGTCTCGACCGGCAACTCGCGAATCTCCGTGTTCCTGGGGAATGGAAACGGCACGTTCAACTACGTGGGATTCTATGGCGCGGGTTCCGGCCCCTATGGACTCACGGTGGGAGATTTCAACGGTGACACGAAGAAGGACCTGGCGGTGGCGAACGAGCTGGGGAACTCGGTGTCGATCCTGCTGGGCTCGGGCACCGGGACTTTCACCACGCAGCCTGAGATTCCAGCTGGCGACACCCCCCGCTACCTCGTCGCGGCCGATCTGAACGGCGACGGGAAAGCCGATCTCGCGGCGGCCAACCAGTTTTCGGACAATGTCTCGGTCTTGCTGGGCAACGGGAACGGGACGTTCCAGCCGCAGGTCACTTATCCGGTGGACCTGCTGCCACGGGGCATCGTGTCGGCCGATTTCAATTCGGATTCCAAACCTGATCTCGCGGTCGCCACCCGGACCGGGGCCTCCCTTTCGCTCCTCATCGGGAATGGCGACGGCACGTTTCAGCCTCAGATCGTCCTCCCCATCAATAATCTGGGTCGTCCGAGCCCGCTCGTGACGGGCGATTTCGACGCCGACGGAAAAGCCGATCTTGTGGTCGGCGCCGACGCGTCGCGGTCGGTGAGCGTTAACCTGGGACATGGCGACGGCTCCTTCGATCCGAGCATCCAGTATCTGACTTCCCCCCAAATGGGGTCACCCGTGGACATCGCCAAGGGCAACTTCAACGGAGATGGAGCGCCGGACCTCGTCTCCGCCGAGTACTTCACGAATATCGCCAGCGTCCTCCTCGGCGTGGGGAACGGGAGCTTCGCTCCTCATCTCACGTTCCCGTCCGGTTTCACGAATCCGATTGCTCCCATCGCCGTCGCCACGGGGGATTTCAACTCCGACGGCTTCGACGACGTCGTCCTGGGACGCGAGAGCAA
>DASYRY010000467.1:0-12077 GCA_036004025.1 Candidatus Polarisedimenticolia bacterium
ACGGGACTGGGAGTAGGAGCGCGAGGATCTTACCGGAGTACGATTCTCGCTTCAACCCCTTGCCAGGAGGGCTCCTGCGGCGAGGCCGCTGTCTATCCTATAATGAGGGCGAGCCGATCACCCTGGATTGCCTGAATCGCCTTGGCAGCCTCTTTCCGCTTTCCCGGCTTCGCCCGCGAAGATTTTACGGTCTTCAGCGACCCCGATCGCTCCCGGCGTCGCGAGGCCATCCTTCGGGTCCTCCATCCCAAGCTTGCCGCGCTGGGGGAGGACATCCTTGCGGATTTCCGGCGACGCGGCATCGAGGGCCTTCACCCCCACCTGCCGCAGCTCAATTGGCCCCCGGGATATCAGCCTTTCTGCACCTGGCTGGCGCTCTCCTCCCACTCTCACCGATATCAGGAGCTGGCCCAGCTCAACGTTGGGGTCCACGAAGCGTTCGTGGCCGTGCGCCTCGGATTCGATACCTCCGGCTTCGCTTTCGGCCGCCTCTTGTTTCTGATTTCCCACGGCGATATCAGGGAAGTGCTGGCCCGTGTCGCGATTCCGGCGGGCCTCCGGTGCAGGGTCTACCGCCGAGCTCCATGGCCGGAAGGCTCGAGGGCGATTTTCGATTCCGGTGAGGATTTCCTGGAGGGAGTGCAGGTCGCCGAGCGTGAAGGAGGCCACTGGTTCGAGGTGGGAAAGACGTTCACCAAGGAAGGCGCTCACGAGGAGCTGAGCCGGAGCGATTTCGCTTCCACCGCCGCCGCGATCCTGCTCGCTCTCTACCCTGTCTTCCGCCGCTTCTCGGGTCCGTGACGCGCGAGCGCTGAGCCGTCGTCCCTCGGAGCTGCCCCGGGCGGAGGTCCATCACTCCTTCCCTTGCTCCCGGCGAAGGTGATTCATGACTTCCTGGTGCCCGACCTGGGCCTTTTCCATGGCGGAGAGGATCGCGTTGCGGAAACCTTGCTGGATCTCTTCGTATCCCTTGACCGTGGGCGGAGCCAGCCACAGGCGTGTCATGAGGTCGACGTAGTAACGGATTCGGGCCAACCATCCGTATTGCCTCGCGAGATGATCCGCCAGCTCGTACCCAAGGATGTCCGACAAATCGCCGCTGGCCAGCGCGGTCTCCCAGACGACGGTGCTCAGGTAGAAGCTCTTCCCCCACCCGGTCGCTTCATAGGCAGGCCGCGCGGATTGCAGTGTTTCGTGGTTTTCGGTGAGCTCCTGGCTCAGGATTCGGATGAGGGACCGCGCCCGCTGTCGCTTGCGGTGGCGCTGGTTGTGCCGATCGGCCGCGAGAGCCGCCAAAGCTCCGACGAACACGCCCACCAGCGAGGCGATCGTCTGGACCGCAATCGCATTGACGAACTCGGGAGTGAATCTCAATGGATGGTTTCGTCTTCCTCGGAGACCTCGACCTGCTCGATGTACTCGCTCATGAACTCCCGGAACGAGGCGAGAGCCTCGTCCACCTTGGAGCTGATCTCCCTCGCCATCCTCCGCTTCTCGGTGAAGGGAAGGGAGCCGAATCGCTCGTAACGGGCCACGCGCTCGGGAAGGAGCTTGATCCGCTCGGAGAGCATGTCGAGGAACTTGACGATTTCCTCGCGGCTCATCTCACCTTTGAGCACGCGCTCCTTGACCACGGTCATCACCTTCAGGAGCGCCTCATCCAGCTCCCGAACCCGCTCATCCAGATCGTGATCGCCCATGGCTTTCTCAGCGGACCGCCAGCAGCGCCTGGATGTCCGATTCCAGCTCGTCCCGTTGCATCTCTCCCACGTAGCTCTTGTAGACGGCGCCCCGCCGGTCCAGGACGAAAGTAGTGGGGAGTCCCACGATAGTGCCGAAGGCCTTCTCCGCCCGCTCGGTGCTCAACAGCGAGACGTACTCAATATGGGTCTCCTTGTCGAATCCGGCAAGCGCTTTGGGATTCTCGTCCACGGAGATACCGACGACGGTGACTCCCTGATCCTTGTACTTGCGATGCAGATCGTTCAGCCAGGGAATGGCCATTCGGCAGGGCGGGCACCAGGTGGCCCAGAAATCCACGACCCGGATGGTTCCCTCGTAGCGCTTGAGATCGACGTCTCCGTCGCCCATTGCCCTCGGCAGGGAGAAATCGAGACTCACGACCTCTTGACTCTCCCCTTTTTCCCCGGCCGCGGGACGGGCGGCCCTCCCACCGGAGGTCGAGCTGGAGCCGGAGGAGCAGGCCTGGCTCGAAAGGAACAGCGCCGCGGCGGCGATCAGGCCGAGACCCCTGAAGAGATTGCTTCGCATGCTTTTCATCGTCTTGTCTCGACCTCGTAACTCAGAATGGACAAGCTGGGTGGCATCCCCTCCGGATGCCGATGAACCCGCGCTCTAATCGACACCGGCGACGGCGCGCCGGGGGGAAGCGCATGGAGGAGGGTCCGAAGCTCCGCTCCTTCCAAGAGATCGAATTCGTCCTTCGTCCCGGTCACCTTGAAAGTCAGCCGATCTTGAGGTCCCCGGCTCACGCTGCCCACGGCCCGGATCTCCTCGTCCGGTGCCGGGGGATACCCCGACTGCAAGAGCCGCTTCCGGATGCTCTGGAGATCGAGGCCCCTTCCCGGCATGGAGACGACGTGTACCTTGCCGGTCTGCGCGTCCACCGTGACTTCGCCGACTCCGGAGGTCTCTCCCACCAGACGCTGCAGCGTCCGCACGCAGAGGGAGCACTGTATTCCTCCCACCTGGAGGTCCAACTCTTCCACTGCCGCGTGGGCGCTCGAAAAGCCACAACCCAACAGAGCGATCAGCGGAAAGAGATTCCTGAATGGATTGATGCGAGACTCCCGTCCGCGAACCACCTGGGACGCCTTTCATTCTAAAGGAAGGCCCCTCCCGATTCAACGATTCCCATCGGGAGGCGCCGGCCCATGCCCGCCTGTCGCCACTCCGGCGTACCGGTGTAAACTGTGCTCCCTCCGAAGGCCGGGAGCGCGAAAGATTGGGAAAGCAGAAGCGTGCCAGAAGGCTCCAGAGGGAAGCGCGGCCCGAGTCTCGCGGCGGAGGATCGGCGCCTCTCCCGCCACGCACCCTCCTTCCTTCGACCGAGCGAGCGATCCTGTGGGTGATCCTGGCGGGCGCCGGTCTGCTGCGCCTCGTCTATCTGCTGGAGTATCGCGCGCGGAGCATCTTCTACGGGCAGCTCATGCTCGACGCCCAGGTCTACGACGAATGGGCGCGCCGGATCGCCGGGGGTGAATGGTGGGGGGGGCCGGTGTTCTACCACGCGCCCCTCTACCCCCACCTGCTCGCGATCTTCTATCGCTTGCTGGGGCACCATTATCTTCCCATCTACATCGTTCAGCTGCTGTCGGGCCTGGGACTGATCTACATCGTCTACCGGACGGGCAAGCGCTGCGCTTCGCCCTGGATTGGCTTGGCCGCTGCGGGCCTGATCGCCTTGTATGCTCCCCTGCCGTTTTTCGAGACCAAGATCATGGCCACCTCGGTGGGGCTGTTCCTGTCCACCGCCGCGCTTGCTCTGCTGGCGGAAGCCTGGTTCGCGGGCGGCGTGGCCCTCTGGTCCCTGTCGGGCGCGCTCATCGGTCTGGCTGCGCTCGCGACCCCGGCCTCCTTGCTCTTGGTCCCGTGCTTCGCGGCGGGCCTCCTCGCGCGCCGGCGCGGTCTCGCCGAGATCGGCTCGCTTGCCCTGGGCGCACTGGTCGTCGTCGCGCCCGCGACGCTGCACAACCTGAGCGCGGGAGGCGGCTTCGTTCCCGTCTCCTCGCAAGGTGGCATCACCTTCTACCAAGGAAACACGCTCGATTCCCGCGGACTCTACCGCCCCGTCGCGGGGATGAGCGGCTCCCCCCTCACGCAGGAAAAGGAGGAAAAGGCGCTCGCCGAGAAGGAATCCGGGCGGCCTCTGCGCACCTCGGAGGTGTCCAGCTTCTGGCTCCGGAAGGGCCTCGCGGTCATCGGGGGCAACCCTGGCGGCTATCTCCATCTGATGCAGCTCAAGCTCCTGCGCTGGTTTTCCAGCCTCGAGTATTCCACCGAGTACTCTCAGTCGATCGAAAGGAGCCAGATGGGGTCGCTGTGGGTGCCCTTCGTGCCGTTCGGGCTCCTGGCGGTCGGCGCCGTGGCCGGGATCTTTCTCGGCGCTCGGACGTATCCGAGACTCTCCCCCGTTTACCTCCATTTGCTCGGAGCGATCGCGACCCCCTTGCTCTTCTACGTCTCCTCGAGGTATCGAATCGCGGCCGTGCCGACTCTCGCCGTCCTTGCGGCCGTCACACTCGAACGCCTCGCCGCGCGGTTCCAGGCGCGCGGGGCGCTCGAAGCGCTTCCTATCGCCCTCCCGATCCTCATCGCCACGGGACTCACGCTCATCCCTTACGGACGCGACCACCTGTTCCAGGAAGCGAACGTGCACTACAACGCGGGGAACCTCTTCTACGACCGCGGAGACTACGATACGGCCATCGAAGAGTATCGGCAGGCCCTGCAGGTGAGCGACTTCGAGTTCTACCGGATCAATCTGGGCAACGCGCTGACCAGAAAGAAGCGCTTCGGCGAGGCCGTGGAGCAGTACCGGCTCGCGGCCCAGAAAAAGCCTCGATTCGCCAAGACCTACGTCCAGTGGGCGAAGGCCCTGGCGCTGCAGGGGAATCTCGGGGAGGCACGCCAGATCTACCAGCGCGCCACGCAGCTCGGCGCGCGAAACGCCGAGGTGGAAGCGATGCTGGGAGGGTCGGCGACTCCGTGAGCGAAGCCGCGCACGAGGCCGGACGGGGCCGAATTCACCGTGTCGCCATCCTGCTTTTCATCCTGCTGCTCGCCGCGGGAGCGGCGCTGCGCCTGAGCCGACTCTCTGTCCGTCCGCTCCACGGAGACGAAGCGGTAGGAGCGCACATCAGCGCGGAAGCAGGAAGGACCGGGTCCTTCCATTACGAATCCTCCAACCGTCACGGCCCGTTCCAGTACTTCCTTGGAGGGCTGGCCATGCGATGGGGGGGCGATTCGTTCTTCTGGATCCGCTTCCCGCACGCCCTTCTCGGCTGCCTGTTGCCGCTCGCGTGTCTCGGATTCAGGCGGTCCTTGAAGGAGCCTGGTTGGCTGCTCGGCTGCTCCCTCCTTACTTTTTCGCCCATGTTCGTGTACTACTCCCGGTATGCGATCCAGGAAATCGATTTTACTGTGGCGACCGCGCTCCTGCTCGCCTGTGGATTGAGCTTCGCAAGAGGCGGCCGGGCAGGTTCTCTCTTCGGCGCGCTGCTCGCCGCGGCCTGGATGGTCACCATCAAGGAGACCTTCGTCATCGTCTGGGGCTGTCTCGCCGGTGCGATGGCGCTGGCCATGCTCGCGGGCGGGAGCCGGGTCCGCTCGAGCCTGGAAGAAGCCGCGCAAAGGGCTCGGCGGCAGCCGCTCGCGGTATTCTCAGGGGTGTGCGCCGCCGCTCTTCTCGTGGCGATCGCTTACACCGACTTCTTTCGCGATGCCTCGGGCCTCACGAATCTGGTCCGAAACCTGGGTTCCATGGTCGCGCACGGCGCCTCCACCGCAGACGCCGTCTCCCTGCATCGCCACCCCGCTTCGTTCTACGCGTCGATTCTCCTCCGACATGAATGGCTCACTCTGGCGCTGGCCCTGGCGGGAATCCTTTGCGCGGTCAGGACGAGACGGCCTCTGACCTTGATTCTCGCATTCGACGCCCTGCTGACGGCGACGATCCACTTCATGCTGCCTTACAAGACGCCCTGGCTGCTTCTGACGCCTCTGCTGCCGCTGGCTCTGCTCGCCGGTCTCGGCGGCGAGTGGGTCTTGAGCCGCCTGCACGCGGGCTTCCCGAAGCGCTGGGCTCTCGTGGCAGCCTGCCTGCTCCCCATGGGCATGCTCCCGCAGGCGATCGACGCGAGCTTCCTGCGACCCGCCGAGCCCTCGCTCGGGCTGGCCTATCATCATGCGAGCGCGGAGCAGATCGAGCTGGCGGGGAGAATCCGGAGAATCATCGAGAAGCTCCCGGAAGGAACCTATCCGAAGGCAGTCATCGCGCTTCCCTACTACTGGCCGCTGGCCTGGTATCTGCGCGACAAGATGGCGGTCATCTTCGAGGCCTCGGCGATCCCCGTGGAGCCCATGGAGGCGCTGGAGACCGTCCCCGTGGTGTTGACGCTGGAGAGCGCCGACCCGAGATTCCTGGATGCTTTCCTGCGCTCCGAATCGGTCCCGCCTTTCGACCTCCCGGGACACACCGGACGCAGCGTGTTGCTCGTGGCGCCCCATTACATGGTGGGACGTCTCTGGATCCGCAACGACCTGATCTCCCAGGCGACGCCTCCCTGAATCAGCTCCCCATTCCGTCCCCGCACGCCTCGGGCTCCGCAGGATTGACAACCATGGGTGCGTCGTTCAGGATCTGCCCTCCCGAAACGAGTGATCGAGGTGCCGTGGTGCCGCAAAAGGACCAGAGCAAGCCCGCCGAGCCTGCCGAGACGCCGGCGCCGGCCGCCGGCACGGAGCACAAAGCCTGGTACCGCAAGCTCGAGCGGACGCTCGACGCGATCGAGCGCTCCGAGGACATGGCGGAAATGCTTTCTTCCGCGCTGCAGTCCATCGTGCGGGACTTCCGGGAAGAGCTGGGCATCGTGGGAGGGCGCCTCTATCGCAAGGAAGGCTCCCGATATGTCCTCAGGCATCAGACCGGCAAGTCGCGCGCCCCCATCGGCTACACCATTCCCCTCCACTACTATCCGATCAAGGTCCTGAGAAAAAGCGGCTACCTACTCATGCACGAGAGCGATCCAGGCTTCGATCGGCGCATCGAAGACGTCGTGGGAGTCAAGCTGTTCGCCGCCATCCTTGTGGGGGATGAGGATGAGTACTGCATTTCGTTCTCGCTGAAGCGGCGGGTGGACGAGGCCCGGACCTCTTACGCGCTCAATACCTTCCGTCATGTGCTCAATCTGAGGCTGAGGGAACAAGCCCTCTTCGACATTCTCCTGGAAGCCCGAGAGATCCAGGTTTCGCTTCTCCCCAAGACCGCGCCCGCCATGAAGGAATTCGACATCCGCGGGCGCTCGGTCCCGGCGGAGGTGGTGGGAGGGGACCTGTTCGACTACATCCCCATCTCGGACGGGGTGCTCGGTGTCGCCATCGCCGATGCCTCGGGTCACGGTCTTCCCGCGGCGCTCCAGGCGAGGGACGTGATCATCGGGCTGCGGATGGGGATGGCCGAGGACCTGAAGATCGTCAAGACCATCGAAAAACTGAACCGCGTCATCAACCGCTCGGCCCTCGCCTCCAAGTTCGTCTCCCTCTTCTACGGAGAGCTGGAGATCAACGGTAACTTCATCTACAGCAACTGCGGTCACCCGCCCCCGCTGCTCTATCATCGGGAGCGCTTCGTGGAGCTGAAGGAGGGAGGACCCGTTCTGGGCCCGACGGTGGGAGTCCGATTCCTGAGGGGGTACGTGCGCCTGCGGCCCGGGGACGTCCTGGTTCTCTACACCGACGGCGTTTCGGAGGCCTCCAATGCCTCCGACGAGGAATTCGGCGTCCCACGCATACGACAGATCGTCGCCGAAAGCCTTCACCGCAGCGCTCCGGAGATCGTGGAACGCCTCTTCCATGCGGTCCAGAAATTCTCGGGCCGGACGACCCCGCTCGACGACCAGACGGTGGTCGTCATCAAGCCGCGCGGCATGCGCCCCTGAGCTCCCTCTAGATCCCGGACCGCTCCCCTTCGACCGCCACCCGAGCTCCGGCGGATTTCACCTTGCGGGCCGCTTCGCCTTTCGGGTCGAGGGCCGGGTTGGTATGGTTGAGGTGGATGAAGCGCACCTTGGCGCGCTCCGCCGCCGGCATGCGGGCGAGGCGGGATAGAGTCTCGATCATGAAAGGGTGGGGAATCTCGCTCATGTCCCTGCCCGGAATTTCTCCGTCGCCATAAAAGGTCCCGTCCAGATACGCCACGCTCGCTTTCGAGAGAGCCTCCTCCAGGGGCGTGCCCCATCGACCCCATTTGTCGATGTCGGGCAGGTAGAGCACCGAGCGATGCGGCCCTTCGATGAGGTAGCCCACGGTCTCGCTGTACTCGTCCCGATGGGGAACCGGCAGCGGCGTCACCGAGATTCGATCGCTCAGAGAGAGAGGTCTGCCCGCTTCGAGAGGTCTTAGCTCGATGTTTCCCAGCCTGACCAGCTGTTCCCACGGGCCGGAGGTCTCGAGAAACTTCCTCATCCTGGGCATCGCGTACACCGGCATGCCGTGAGAACCCATCCCTTCTCGGCCGAGCTGCACCAATCCCGTGTAATGTCCGACGTGGGCGTGGGTCAGGAGAATCCCGTCCAGACCGGGGCTTGCCGCCACCGGAGCGATGGCGTCGAGCCGATGGAGCTGCTCGCGGAAATCGGGGGTGGCGTCGATCAGCCAGCGTCGGGGTCCGGTCGGATCGACGATGGCAAGCGAGGCCACGTGCGCGCGCCTGGAGGGATCGGCCCAGGCCTTGCGGCAGCACTCCTTCCGGCAGCCGGATTGAGGGTAGCCCCCGTCCTGGGCGATTCCGAGCACCACGATGAAGGGGACGTTGGGGGCTCCGACCTCCGAAGCTCTTGACCACGCACTCCCCATGACCAGTAGGAGGACGGGCACGAGCCCCGCCCCACGGACTCTCATCGCTGGCCTCCTACGCCTCCAAGCTCTCGAGAGCGCCCGCCGGGTGGTTCTCCGCAGCGGCCGTCGGAGGCCGAGCGGTGGCCTCCTCTTGCGCGAGGCCGGAGCGGCAGCGGCGCGCCCTTCAACGCAGCGCGCCGCGTAGCGAGGAGAAGCCATCCCGGGCCGCTCCGGCTTCGCAGTCCCGCGCCTAGCATTTCAAAAAGCCTGACCGATGGAGAGATTGAGCTCGCCCGGCGATTCGTCCCGCTCGCGGTCCAGCTTCCATCCATACTCCAGGCGAAACGGTCCGATGGGCGTGTCGATGCGCACTCCAAGCCCAAGAACGGTGCGCAACACCAAGGGATTGAAATCTCTCACCTCTCTGGTCACGTTCCCCGCATCGAAGAATACCGTTCCCCGGAGAAACTTCCAGATGGGGAAGCGCAGCTCCTCGTTGAGGATGAAGATCGATTCTCCCCCGAGCGGATCGCCAATCTCGCCGGTGACTGGATCGATCTCCTTCGGCCCCATCTGGTCCCTGCCGAATCCCCGCACCGTCGTATCGCCTCCCGCGAAGAATCGCTCCGAGATCGGGATCTCCGGAGTCCTCCTGCCGGGAACGAGGAACCCCGCCCGCGCCGACTGGGCCCAGACCGTACCGGGCGCGACCGTGCGGAAGAGCGATCCCGTCAGGTAGATCCGCTCGAAATTCACGTCCGACCCCAGAGCCGTGCTCACCACCCCCAGATCCAGGCTTCCGAACACTCCCTTGCGGGGATTGAAGAAGTCGTCGCGGGTGTCGTGGATGATCGAGAACGAGGGACCCGAAAGGCGCAGCGACTGCGCCCCCGCCTCGGATTCCGGCACCTTGAGATCCAGGATGTCCACATCCTTCAAGGTGTACCGATAGAAGGTCCGATCCGCTTTCGTATGCTTCTTCGAGACCTGGAGGGTCGTGCCCAGAGTCTCCTGAGTGAAGCTCTCCCTCTCCTGGTGCTCCCAATAAGCGGCCAGGAGGCTGTCCAGGCGGCGGTTGAAGAGGAAGGGGTCCTTGAGCAGCACTTGCGCGCGGCTGTCGATGTTACTGCCCCGCAGCGTGAGCGAGATCGTGCGGCCTCGCCCCATGACATTCGTATTGGTGATGTTGTAGATTCCCCGGATGCCTTCCTGGGAATCGTAGCCGACACCCACCGACTGAAGGAGGTTGTTGGCTTCGGAGACGCGGATCCGGATGACCGGATGATCGACGTCGACTCCGTCCTTCTCCAGGAATTCCACCGTTTGGAAGACCCCCAGCCGATAGAGGGCCCGCTGGCTTTTCAGCAGCTCGTCACGGCTGAGAGGATCTCCGGCCTTGAAGGTGAGCTCCCTCTCCACCACTTCCCTGCGCGTCAGGAGGTTTCCCTCGACCTGGATGTCTCCGACGACGCGTCGCGGCCCTTCCTCCACTCTGTAGACGAGATCGGCCTTCTTCGGACCCACCAGCTCGTACGTCACCTTGGTCCCGCGATACCCCTCGCGATCGTAGAGGGATCGGATCAGGTCCGCGCCGTTGCGGAGCCTGGAGCGCAGGATGGGATGACCGGTCTTCAAGGGAATAGCTTCCAGAAGCCTCCCGGTCTCGAGACTCGAGTTCCCTATGACGCGCACCGAAGCGATGCGCATCGGATCGCCCTCGGTGATCTCGAAGCGCAGCGTCGCGGAGGAGCCATCAGGGAGAAGCGCGATTTCAGGGAGGGCCACGCGGGCTTCAGGATACCCGACGAACAGGTACTGGCCGCGGATGCGCGACGCGTCCGATCTCGCCTCGTCGGGGTTCAGGTACGAATGTTTCCCTCTTCTCGAGTGGATGATACGGAGAAGCTCACTCGTCGGAATGACCTGATTCCCGGTCATTTCGATGCTCTCGACATGAATCCGAGGCCCGAGCTCCGCCCGAAACACCGCCTCGCGCAGCTGGGGTGTGTCGGAGGGAAGAGTGAAGCCCACCTTGGCCTTGTAATACCCCTCCCGATGGAGGAGATGCTCCAGCTTGTCTTTGGTCTCCTCGGGCGTCTCATCGGGAAATACCGACTCCTTCCAAAGCTCGCGAATCCTCCGGCGGTATTTTCTGTCGGATTTCGTCCCCTCGACCCTCACGACCACCTTCGGCCCAGGCTTCACTCTCAGGCGCAGGTCCGACAGGTTGGACTCCCCTTGCGCTTCCACTTCGCTCGCTTCGACCACCGCCTCGAGCTGGGACTTTCGATGATAGTAGTCGACCAGCTTTTCCTCGCCGGCGGTGGCCCGGCCGCGGTCCATCTTGTCCCCTTCCTTCATGCCGAAGAGCCGGCGCAGCTTCTCGGGGCTTATTCCGGGATCTCCCTCCACGACAATATTCCGGATCCATCGGGGCGGGGCCGAGGGGATCGCGGCGGCGGGCCCGGTCTTCAGCCTCCAGCCATAGCGGACGTCTCCGGCCAAGCCGCCGTCGCTGTCGCGCGTGGAGGTGAGCTTGAAGTCACGACCAATCTTGTAATCGAGCTGGTAGATTTCCTCCGAAGAGCCTCCGAGCAGAGAGGAGTAAGCGGCGAACAGGTTCTCCGAGATCTGCTTTCCCACCGTGATGCGCGAGGCCGGATCCCCCTCTCGCCCCAGGATGACCGGATCGATGGTGAATTGGTCGAGGCGCGTGGCGCTTTGAAGCTTCTCCCCCAGCCCCAAAGCGAGGGAGCCGGTGAGGGCCCTCGCGGCGGACTCGCCGAGAACCTGCTGGCCTCCTGCCGCGGAGGCTACGTTTTCCAGGGTTCGGCCCGCGACCAACAGGGCGAGGATGTCCTGCTGCGAGAGGGGCGGATTGGAGGTGAGCTCGTATTCGAGATGCTCCAGCGAGCCCTCGATCTTCAGGAAGATGTCGTAGTCCTGCACCCGGGTCTCGCCGGCGATGTCGAAGTAGGGATTGAACCGGTCCAGATCCACCAGGTCGATGTTGCCGCGATCGACGCGATACTCCACCTGCCGGAACCGGAGGATTCCCCCCTCGAAGGCGCTGATCCGCCCGGTGATCTGCGGCAGGCCCACCGTCCCTCCGATTTGCAGGACGCCCCATCCTTCGAGCTTGCCGAGATCGTTGACGATCCAGAGCCCGCGCTCCGCCCTGAGAGTCACGTCCAGCTTCATCGGCGAGAGCGCGCCCTCCTCCTCCATCGCCTCGGCTTCCGCGGCGAGCTCATCCTCGTGCGACAGCGAGAAGAGGCTCCGCTCGATGTCGAAGTCCTTCGAGTAGACGCCCCTTACCAGGTCGACCGCGCCGCCCAGCCGCCTGCCGGCCTCATCCTGAATGAGGGCGAGGTCCATGTCGTACCGGCCACGGAATCCCTCGGGATAGGCCAGCTGAACGTCGGTTCCCTTCAACGACAGGTTCAAGGCGGCGATCTGGGTCCCACGGAGGCGCCCCGTCCCGTCCACGTTCATGAGGC
>DASYRY010000468.1:0-4701 GCA_036004025.1 Candidatus Polarisedimenticolia bacterium
ATCGCTAGGCCGGCTCCGACCGCTTCGAGGGTTTCCCCTCCGGATGTTCTCCCGACGCACGGCCTGGGACAGAACGCGCAACCGCCTGACGGAATCGCTCGAGCGCCGGCGTCAGGAGGGGTTGCCGATCCTCGATTTGACCGAAACGAACCCCACCCGCGTAGGCTTGACCTATCCCGCCTCGGCGATTCTGCATCCACTGGCAGGCTCCGCCTCGCTTGCCTACGACCCCCAGCCTCGAGGGGGGCTCGTAGCGAGACAAGCCGTGGCGCAGTCCTACTCGGAGCGAGGCGTCTGCGTGGATCCGGAGGATCTTCTGCTGACCGCCAGCACGAGCGAGGCCTACGGATGGCTGTTCAAGGTTCTGGCCGATCCCGGGGATGAGAGTCTGATTCCTCAGCCCAGCTATCCTCTCTTCGACTATCTCACCCGGCTGGAAGACGTCGTCGCCGTCCCGTACCCTTTGAACCTGGAGGAAGGGTGGGCCATCGACGTCGCGGCGATCGAGCGAAGCCTCAGCTCCGGCACGCGGGCCATCGTGGTGGTGAGCCCCAACAATCCGACCGGCACCTACGTGAAGCGTGGCGAGCTCGGTCTCCTCGATGAGCTTTGCTCGGATAAGGGAATCGCGCTGATCGGCGACGAGGTGTTCGCCGAGTACCCGCTCGGAAAAGACGCAGGAAGGGCCGCGAGCATCCTGGATGCGCGACGGACTCTCGTTTTCAGCATGGGCGGCCTTTCCAAGCTGGTCGGACTCCCCCAGATGAAGCTGGGATGGGTGGCGCTGGGGGGACCCGCGCTCCTGAAGCAAGAGGCACGGGAGCGCCTCGAGCTGGTCGCGGACACCTATCTTTCCGTCAATACGCCCGTCCAGGCCTGCGCGCCGGCGCTGCTCGCCGCAGGGCGCGCGATTCGGGAGGAGATTCGTCAGCGGGTCGGGGCAAATCTCCGGCACCTGACCACCGCCTTGCGGGGTCCCTCCGCCTGCCGAGCCCTGCCGTGCGAGGGAGGCTGGTCGGCCGTGCTCCAGGTCCCGGCCACGCGAAGCGAAGAGGAGTGGGTGGTTTCCTTGCTGGAGCGCGATGGGGTCCTGGTCCACCCCGGTTTCTTCTTCGATTTCCCCAAGCCCGCCTACCTGATCCTGAGCTTGCTGCCCGAGGAGAAGATCTTTCGGGAGGGCCTGGAGCGGGTCTTGGCGCGGGCTGGCGCCCCGGAGGCGGAACCTTGAGCGACACCCTTGCAGGAACTTGGATAAACTCGAAGGAAGCCTTAGAATGACCGGTCGCCCATCCAACCCCCGCATCACGCCGGCGCACCCGGAGACTCCCGGGTCCGGCCCGGGACGGCGGAAAATTTCCGGGATTTTGGAGGTTTCTCAATGTTTCGCCGCAATGTGTCATCCCTGCTCACCCTCTCCTTGGCCCTTTGCTTCGTCGCTGTCTTGGGATGCTCCGCCACCTCGGGCGGCTCCTCCCCGAAGAAGGGGACCGCGACCGCTTCCGCCGCATCCGGATCCAACGCCGCGACGATCGACGGCCAGCCGATTCCCATGACGCAGCTCGATCAGCGTGTCGCACGGCAGATCTACGAAGTGCGCCAGCAGGCGCTGGAAGAGATGCTGAACGAATCGCTCCTGGAGAAGGAGGCGAAGGCGCAGGGAATCTCCACCGAGGCTTTGCTTCAGAAGGAAGTGCACTCGAAGGTGCCCGACCCGAGCCCGGCGGAGATCGACCAGGTCTGGGAAGCCAACAAAGCGAGGATGGCGGGGAAGACCAAGGAGCAGGTGACTCCCGAAATCGTGAACTGGCTCAAGGGCCAGAAGGGCGGGCAGGTCCAGCAGACCTACCTCCAGGGCCTGAGAGCGAAGTACAAGGTCCAAGTCCTGCTCGAGCCGCCTCGTGTCGAGGTGGCGGTGGATGACGATCCTGCCAAGGGTCCCGCAGGCGCCCCCGTGACCATCGTCGAGTTCTCCGATTACCAGTGTCCCTATTGCAGCCGCGCCGAGAGCACCATCAAGCAGGTCCTGGAAAAGTACCAAGGCAAAGTTCGATTCGTGTACCGGGACTACCCCCTGACCTTCCATCCCTTCGCGGCCAAGGCGGCCGAAGCTTCGCAGTGCGCCAACGAGCAGGGGAAGTTCTGGGAATTCCATGACGCTCTCTACGCGGATCAGGCGAAGCTGTCGATCCCGGACATGCAGGCCACGGCCTCCAAGCTGGGAATCAACGGCGACAAGTTCAAGGCTTGCGTGGAATCGGGGAAGTACACGGCGGAGGTGAACAAGGATATGGCCGACGCCACCAAGGCGGGAGTGAACAGCACGCCTTCCTTCTTCATCAACGGAATTGCGGTGGTCGGAGCGCAGGGAGTGGATACCTTCAGCCAGCTGATCGATCAGGAGCTCGCCAAGGCAGGCAAATAACTTGGTGACGAAGACCGAATCCTCGACCGCTGGCATGCATCGAAACACCGATTCGGAACGATTCCACAGCATGGGGGAAGAATCACGTGAGAAGCCTGCGCGTCCTCGCCACCGCAAGCCTGGGACTGCTCCTTTCGGCCGGAGCGACCTCGGCCGCGGAGGAGACCTACAAGATCGATCCCGGCCACTCCCAGGTCGGATTCAGCATCCGGCACTTCTTCAGCAAGGTACCCGGAAAATTCAACGCCTACGAGGGGACCATCACGCTCGATCCCAAGGACCTCACGAAGGCCGCGGTGGACGTCTCGATCGATGCTTCCAGCATCGACACGGGGAACAAGGATCGGGACAGCCACCTGCAGAGCCCCGATTTCTTCGACGTGCAGAAATTCGCCAAGATCACTTTCAAGTCGAGCTCCGTGACGCCTCAGGGGACCAGCAAGGCCACCTTGAAGGGAGACTTGACGATGCATGGGGTGACGAAGCCGGTCGTCCTTCAAGCCGAGGTCCTGGGCTTCAGCAAGGATCCCTGGGGCGGCTATCGGGGAGGCTTCGAGGCGAAGACCAAGATCAACCGTCAGGACTTCGGCATCGCCTGGAACAAGGTCGTGGAAGGGGGCGGGTCGCTGCTGAGCGATGAAGTCGAGATTACGCTCAACATCGAGGGAGTCCGCGAAGCTCCGAAGGTCGAAGCCCCCGCGCCCTCCCAAGCCCCGCCGAAGAAGAACTGATATCCGCGAACGACTTCGAGACCGAAAGGGCGAAGCTCCGGCTTCGCCCTTTCTTTTTGTCTCGCGGCCGCTCAGGGAATCATCGGGGGATGATAGGGAAGCGTCTGGGCGAAGAGCCAGGCCAGGAAGAAGACGAGAGGGGCGTGGAACAGGAGCTGGAGGATCGAATAGCCCGCCAGATCCCTGGCTTTGACGTTCAGGATCCCCATGAGAGGAAGCATCCAGAAAGGGTTGATCAGGTTGGGAAGGGCCTCGGCGGCGTTATAGATCTGCACCGTCCAGCCTAGATGCACCTGCCACGTGCTCGCCCCCGCCATCACGTAGGGGGCCTCCAAGATCCATTTGCCTCCCCCTGACGGAACGAAGACCCCCAAGACCGCGGAATAGAGGGCCACGAGCAGCGGGAACGATCCGGGACTCGAAATCCTCACGAACCAGCCGGCCAGCATCGAGGCAAGGGCCGTCTTCGAGATGATCCCGAAAATCCCCGCGTAGAAGGGGAATTGGATCAAGACGCCGGAGGTGGCGGGGACCGCCCTCCCGACCGCGGAGAGGAACGAGCGCGGCCGAGCGTGCAGAAGGAGTCCCAGGGCAAGGAAGGCCAGGTTGAAGTTGTTCAAGTCGAGCGCGGCCACCAGGCCCTTGTCCCGTCCTTCAAGGAGCAGGTAGATCGCCATCAGGAGCGCGACCGAGATTCCCCAGAACGGGCTGTCCTCGATCTTCTCGGCGGGAGTCCGCGTTTTTTTCACCTCGGTGGGAAGCGCCTCGAATCGAACCCCCATCTGCAGCGCGGTGCGCGCATCTTCGGGCCTCGGGCACGAATAGTAGGCCACCGACACCGAGACCGCGATGAGGACGATCGCGAAGACGAGATTCTGCCAGAGGAAGATCGTTTCGCTGAGAGGGAGGACTCCCGTGACGGGAAGAAGCGCCGCGGGAATCGAGGAGGGCGTGGCCTGCATGAGGGCCGCGGAGGACGAGAGCCCGAGGGCCCAGACGCTTCCCAGCCCCAGATAGGCGGCGGCGCACGCGGCCCGATAGTCGAGCCTCTCCACCCGGCGGGTCACCTCCCGTACCAGGAGACCGGTGAAGACGAGCGACAGGCCCCAGGAGATCATCGAGGTGGCCATGGCGAAGAAAGCCACGAACGCGACGGATCCCCGGGGAGTGCGAGGAATACCTCCCAGGAGCCGGATGAAGGCGGTCAGGGGTGGGGAGCTGGCGACCACGAAACCTCCGATGATCACCAGCGCCATCTGCATCGTGAAGGGGACGAGCCCCCAGAAACCCCCTCCGAACTCGCGGATGAGCCGGCCCGGCTTCTCCCCCGCCGCCAGTCCGAAAACGAAGACCACCAGCACCGCCGCGAGGGCGAAGACGAAGGCGTCGGGGAAGTAGCGCTCGCTGGCATCGGCCATGAATCGGCCGGCGCGGGCCAGGGGAGGGGCCTTCTCGGTCTTGAGGGCTTCATCGGGCATCGATGGATGATTCCTCTCCGCGGCAGCCTGCCTGATACCAGATGGTCACCCCCCAGTCAACCGAGACTCT
>DASYRY010000469.1:0-2245 GCA_036004025.1 Candidatus Polarisedimenticolia bacterium
GGAGCAGGGTCTCGGCGCTTTCGACCTCGATCGCGACCCCTGCTTCCCGCGGAAGCAGCCTCGCACGGTCGCCGGCGCGGCCCCGGCGTCGCGGCTCCGGCGTGTCGCGGTTTGTTCTGGACCGGACGGAGGCGCCGCCGGCGGCGGCGCGGTAGTAGCCGAGCAGGAACTCGTGAACCACCTCCATCCGATCGTGGGGGGACTTCACGCCGGCGTGGCGAGGATCAAACTCCAACGTGTGGCACGCGCTGCAGTGCTCCCGGTATCGGACCGGGGCCATGTAGGCTGCTTCGAGCGTTCGAGCAAGAGCGGCATCCTGTCCCTCTGATTGGAGATCGCCCTCGCCAAACCTCCAGGGCCTCCCGTCCGACTCGGGTCGGTGGCAGTCGTCGCACACGAGCTGGACGGTTCCTTCCGGTCTCGCCACGTCCTTTTCCAGATGGGCCCGGTGGTTGAACCGGATGCTGGCCGAGTCCTTTCTCTTCAAGCGTAAGAGCGCAATCTCCGGATGGCCTCCATTCCGGAATCTCGTGATCTCCCGAACGAAGCTCGGTTCCCCTTGCGTCCGGAGGTTGGCGTGACACTGCGTGCAGCCGCCGTCTGCCACGCGCCGGAGCTCGCGCCGTCCTCCGTGCTCTCGGTGACAGTCCGCGCAGTCGACGCTCGCGGCAGCGACTGCGGCGCGGCCTTCGTGGTGCCCTGCCGCCGCATGACACAGCAGGCAGGCCGCGGCGGAGGCATGGCGCCTGAAGAACGCCCGTTCCCCCTCCGCCTTCCGGGAGCCGCGCGCCCCGGCGCCTGCGACCGGTCCCGTGTGACACGCGGAGCAGTTACGTTCCAATATCGCATGGGAAATGGCGAGAGGTCCGCTGGTGTACAGATCTTTGTTCTTCAAAGCTGCAGAGAGAAGGGGCCAGCCGATCGCGAGCGCCAGCGCGGCAATCGTGGCCGACCTCTTCGCGGTGCGAAAGGGATGAGGTCGCTGGAAATAGTGCAGATCGACTCGACTGGCCAGATTCCTCGGGGTTCGCGTCCGCGCCATTCTTCTCCTTGAGCTCCGATGGTCTCCGGCTCAGCGCCTCATCCCGTCATCTTGTCAATAACGAAGGGACATCACCGCGTGGACCGCTCCCAGGAACAGCAGCGCAACGGAGAGCGGCAGGTGCACGAGGAGCCACCCATGCAGGAACCGATGGAGCCTGTCCTGAATCCCGAGCTGGCGCCGTTCCTCGCAGATGGTCTCGAGATCGGCCAGCGTCTCGTGCGCCGCCTGAGGCAGAAGCCTGCGCGCATGGTCAAAGAGCGGTCGCCTTCGCAATCGATCCGCGAGGCTGAGACCGCTCCCGAGCTCATCATGGAGGTAGGGGCGCACGTGCCGGAGGTAGAACTCCTTGAGCGGCTCCGCTCCGTCGACTGGATCCCGGACGCTTCGCTCTCCCCTCGGGCGCTGTCGCGCCGCGCCCCCTTTCGAAGCCGCCCGCGGCTCCAATTGCCCGGGGAACGGGCCACACACTTCGGCAATCAGCTGGTCTGCCTCGAGGCGGAACTGATCGAGGACCTGGGGTATCTGTTCATAGATGGTCTCCATGGGCACCAGTTCCATCATCAGCCTCGGGATGAACTGCTGGAGAAGCAGGCCGACAATCCCGCTGACGATCACGATGACGAAGAGCCCCATGAGGAGCCGAGTCAATGCTCCGCCGCCGAAGCCGAACCCTGCGTGAAAGAAGATCATCGGAACGCTCAAGAGACCCAGCCAGATGTGCCCCTTCATCCAGGTTTGGGTCCTGCCGATGCGCCAGGTCGGGACCCTCTTCCGGGCGCTCAGGAAGCCGGCATACAGCATGAGCGCGAATCCCAGGACTCCATAGGCCAGCCCCGGAGCGCTCCCTCCCCCGGGGCCATGAGGGGCTCGTAAGCTGTAAGGAATGTAGAGAGCAGCAGCCAGAAGACCGGCGAGCAGGCTGGTCTGGATCCAGCGCTTGTGCGCGGCCGCGACGATCACCGCCGCAATCCTCCCGGGGACGGTGAGATCTGAACCAGCTCCCCGGCGAAGAACTCCGCCGGGTTGACGCGGTGCGCGGCATCGTGGGGACAGGCGGCTACACAACTGGGCTCCGCATGCTCGGTGCAAAGATCGCACGCGGTCGCCTTCAATCGGACCGCGGCCTTGCGCTTGCCGGGATGCTCCGGGTCCGATTCGAGGACGTCAAAGGGATGCATGTTGATGTTGCCGTACGGGCAC
>DASYRY010000470.1:0-3604 GCA_036004025.1 Candidatus Polarisedimenticolia bacterium
CAGGTGGAAACGGCGGAATCGGGAGAGCGCTGCCTCGAGATGATGGGGAAAGGGGAGTATCAGGCCCTCTTCCTCGACGTCTGGATGCCCGGGCGGGACGGTCTGGATGTCCTCACGGAGATCTCGCAGCGTGCCTCGCCGCCGGCGGTCGTCATGATCTCGGGGCATGGAACGATCGAGAGCGCGGTTCGGGCGGCCAAGATAGGTGCCTACGATTTCATCGAGAAGCCGCTTTCCCTGGAGAAAGTGACCCTGACGCTGCGCAATGCGCTCAAGCAGCGCCGACTCGAGGAGAAGAACCGTCTTCTGAAGGAAGAGCTCTCCCAGGACGAGACCCTGGTCGGAGACTCGCCCCCGATCCGAAAGCTCCGCGAGGAGATCGCGCTGGCCGCTCCGACCAATGGCCGGGTCCTGATCCTGGGCGAGAACGGGACCGGCAAGGAGCTGGTCGCCCGCCTGATTCACTCCTCGAGCCTGAGACGGGAAGAGCCCTTCATCGAGGTGAACTGCGCCGCCATTCCTGAAGAGCTAATCGAATCCGAGCTCTTCGGTCATGTGCGGGGGGCCTTCACCGGAGCTGTGGAGAGCAAGCGTGGCAAATTCGAACTCGCCGACGGCGGGACGATCCTTCTCGACGAAATCGGCGACATGAGCCTGCGCACTCAGGCGAAGGTGCTGAGGGTGCTGCAGGAACAGACCTTCGAGCCGGTCGGGGGGAGCTCGGGGCGGCAGGTCGACGTTCGGGTGATCGCCGCCACCAACAAGGACATTCCCCAGGCGATCGCACGGGGGGAGTTCCGGGAGGATCTCTACTTTCGTCTGAACGTCATCCCCCTGAAAGTCCCACCCTTGAGAAAGCGGCGCGAGGACATTCCAGCGCTGACGCGGCACTTCCTGGAACGGTTCGGATCGGAGTACGCCCGCAGGCGGGAGATGTCCCGCTCCGCCATGGAAGCGCTCGAGAGATACGACTGGCCGGGAAACGTTCGGGAGCTCCGCAATACGCTCGAGCGCATGGTCATCATGACTGGACACCCGATCATTCAAGCGGAAGATCTCCCCGCGGCCGTACGAGGGAGGGGCGGGGAAGGGCAGGGGGGTGGCTGGGAGGCGCTGGACGGGGCTTCCCTCAAAGACGCCCGGGCCGCCTTCGAGAAGGATTTCATCCTGCGGAAGCTCGAGGAAGTCGGGGGCAGCGTCGCACGGGCTGCCGAGGTCCTGCAGATCGAGCGAAGTCACCTCTATCGAAAGCTCAGCGCCTTCGGCATCAAGACCCCGAAGCGTTGAATTCCCTTACAGAAGGCCCCCCAGTCCATGCCGAAACGACCCTCTCATGCACCCTCCTGGATCTGGAGCTTCCGGAACGCCAAGAATCTCGCCATCCCGGCGACACACGACGGTGGCCTAAGCTTGACATCGCCAGCACGCTCTGTTAAAAGTATCGGCGCTCTTTAGGGTTACGGGGTTTTTCAGGGCCGGCAGAGCTTACAAGATAGCCGGCCACGGAGCGGTATTGAGGCTCAATCGAGCGGTCGAATATGGAATCGCAGGGATGATGGTTCTCGCGCGGGCGGGAAGGGAACGCTCCACTATGCTCCGCGAAGTATCCATGGCGACATCCATCTCAGAGACTTTTCTTTCCAAGATCTTCCAAAAACTGGTGCGCAACGGCCTGATTCGCTCGCGACGGGGCTTCCGAGGCGGATTCCACCTGGCTCGTCCCGCCAGCCAAATCACCCTCCGAGAAGTGATCGAGGCGCTCCAGGGACCGATCTCGTTTCCGTCTCCAGGCAAGCATCGGCATTCCAATCAACCTTCTGACACTTCCGGGCGAAGCCTTCTCCGACAGGTGCTGGAGAGTGCCCAAGCCCGTGTTCGGGCGGTGTTCGAGGAAACCACGGTGGCGGACCTCGCCACTTCCGGTTTCCCTACTTCCAGGGAAAAGCTCGTTTAGGCTCTTTTTGGACTGGTTTGGTCCGGTTCGAGGGATCGCATGAGTCGACCAGACGAAGGGGTCCGGGAGATGCGCGTCGATCTCCACGTCCACACCTGGCACTCCCGGTTGTGCAAGGTCCCGGTTCTGTGCGCCCGGGATTGCTATTCCCCTCCGCTGGAGGTCTATCGCAAGGCCAAGTCCAAAGGGATGGACCTGGTCACCTTCACGGACCATGACACCATTGACGGCTGTCTCGAATTGCTGTCCATGCCGGGATGCTGGAAGGACTTCTTCATCTCCGAGGAGGTCAGCACCCGGGATCCTCGGACCGGCTGCAGGTTCCACGTCAGCGTCTTCGGAATCAACGAGAGGCAGCATCGCGAAATCGAGCGCCTGCGGCCGGACATGCGAGAGCTTGCGGCATATCTGACGCGGGAATCGGTTCCCGCTGCGCTGAATCACGTGGGCTCGTCTGTCGTGGGAAGAAGGCTGAACGTGGACGCTCTTCTGGACGTGGCGGCGGCTTTCTCTCTCCTCGAGACGCGAAACGGCGCCCAAATCCTCACGTCTAACGCGGCGGCCGAGATGCTGGTGCGCGCCATGGAGGCCGAGAATCGCCGCGTGGGCACCACGGGGGGCAGCGATGCCCACACCCCTCGGCGCATCGCTCGCACGTGGACCACGGCGAGCGCCCACGACCGCGAGTCATTCCTCCGTGCTCTGCGCTCTGGCGAGGTGCGGCCCGAGGGGATCTCTGCCGGCATCCTGCCGCTGATCCGGGACGTCTATGAAATCGTGGGGAAGTATTACAAGGATCTCCTCTGGAACGAACAGAGGCGTTTCTCGCGGGAAGAAAGGCGCCGGGCGGCAGCCTGTGCCCTGGTGAGCCTGCCGCTGCATCTCATCGCGCTCCCGGTGACCGGCACGCTCTATCGCCTCCTTCGCGTTCGTGCAGCCGCACGCAATCTGACACGGGCCCTGGTGTACGCCTCGAGGGAGGGTGCCCGGATGGAGCCTTCGGAGACCGAAGAGGCGGTGGGCCTCTCGGCAGGAGCCTAGGCGAAACGCAGGTAAGCGGGATAGGTACGAACCGGCCGTCGCACCTCCCGTCCCCCCGGTCGGCCGGAAAGCGAGTCAGGGCGAGAGCCCGAAGAAGCCGTTCGAGACGTCTTCCGACCCCGCAGGGGCCGGAGGCAGAAAAAAAGGAGTGGGTCCATGAGTCAAACCGCCGTTCTCCAGGATGAGAGGGAGAAGAGAAAGAAAGGGACGGCCAGCGAGCCCGTCCGAGCGGTGAGCACCCAGAAGCCCAACGGGCCGCTGGTGAAGCGGGCGGCGAAACCGCGGAATCCCGCCGTGCGGGCCGGCCGGATGGCTTTTGGGTCGATCGCGCATCACCTCGCCAACGCCGGCTGGAACACCTTGCAGGTGTTCAATCGGCTGGTGCCGGAGAAGAGGGTCCAGCCCAAGTGGGCGCCGGCCCCGCTGCTGAAGAGCTACGAGCGAAGCAAGCCCCCTCTCGGATTCCCGCGAGAGACCGATTCCCTTTGCCCCAAGTGTGTCCTGGAGATCCGCTCCGCCATCATGGAAGGCCGGGAGGACTGGCAGGTCCTGATCCAGGGGAAGCCCGGAGAGATCAAGGCACGGATCGTGGAGCGGGACGGCCAGATT
>DASYRY010000471.1:0-1845 GCA_036004025.1 Candidatus Polarisedimenticolia bacterium
TAGCGCGCCTGCAGATCCCGCCGCATCTCGAGGTTTCGCACCTTTTCGTGCTGGAGCTCCTCCGCCGTCCGTCGCCGCGCTTCTCCCAGGCGGCGCACGTTCAAAGCGCTGTCGACCCTTCGCACGAAATCGATCGGGTCCACGGGGGCCACGAGAAAGTCGTAGGCTCCGCGGCGTAGTGCCTCGACGGCGGCCTCCACCGACGGCGAGGCGGCGGTCATCAGGACGGGACTCCCCGGCATCAGCTCCTTGCTGCGGCGCAGCAGCTCCAGCGCCTCCACGTCCGGCACGCCGAAGTCGAGAACGACGAGGTCCGCGCCTTTCGCCTCGATTCGAGCCAGGGCTTCCCTTCCCGTGCTCACGCGCGTCAGCTGGTGTCCATGCTGGCCCAAAGCATCCGAAAGCGAAGCGGCCAGTCCTCCCTCCATCCCGATCACGAGGATTCGGGCGCGCGGCGTCTGCATGCTCTCCATGCCGTTTCCTTTCTTCCAGGGTCCCCGCCCCGGAGTTGACAGGCCCCACCGAGTGCGGGGCTGCGCTGTCGCGGAAACGAGCAAGAAATGTTCCAGACTTTGGACACCGGTGGAGACTCGGCTCAACTGCCGGGAGCGTCTCCTGAAGCAGGGTGCAATCAACAGAACTGCAACCGGCCCGGAGGCGTCAGGCGGAAAGGCGACGGCGCAAAAGGTAACGGGGAGGCGGTCTCGTTTCCCAGTCATCGAGCCGACGCATCGACGCTTTCTTGACGTACGTTCCACCACCACGCGGGCATGGCGGGATCGGCCTTAGGCGCGTGTTATAGTGATCCGATTTCGCCGTAGGAGGAGAATGCAGGAAGTGCCGAAGCTGTCGCGTTGTCTTGGTGCATGGATCTTGGCTCTGCTTCCTTCGGTCGCGCTGGCCTCTTCCGCCTCGACGCCGGTTCCGTCCGACGCCTTGCTCCTCCTCGGGCTCTCTCATCTTCACCAGGGCCGCTTTTCGCAGGGTCAGCTGCAGTTCCGCACCTACCTCGAGAGTTATCCGAACGATCCGCGGGGTCCTCTTTTCCTGGCCTTCTGCGAGTGGTGGCGCCTCCTGCAAGTGGGCGCCGAGCCGAGGACCGAGGCGATGGAATCCCACCTCCAAGAGGCCATACGCCTGGCCCAGGCGGGACTCGCCGCCAACCCCGAAGAGCCTGAAGCTCTCACCGCGATGGGCACGGCCTACATTTTCCTGGCGGAATACCGTGCCTCCGAGCATCGCGTCTTCAAGGCGGCCGCCGCGGCGCGCAAAGGGAAATCCTATCTGGACCGGGCGTCTCGCTTGGGGCCGGATCAAGTCGATTACCAGTTCGGGCTCGGCGCCTACAACTACTACGCGGACAAGGTCAGCCTGCTGGTGAAGGGACTTCGATCCATGCTCTTCCTGCCGGGTGGAAACAGCGATCTGGGTCGGTCGCAGCTCGAGGAGGTCGCCCGGCGCGGCCGTTATTTCCGCACCGAGGCGAACCTCCTGCTGGCGGTGATCGACCAGGGTCGCTACGAGCGGCGCTACCAATCCTCCTTCGAGCATCTCCAGGCGGCGCTGGCATTGAACCCCGAATCGCCTGTCATTCTCGGCAGCGTCGGGGAGCTGCAGATAAGGCTCGCCCGCTATCCGGAATCACATCGAGTCCTGCAGCGGGCCCTGGCGCAATGTGAAGGTTCCTCGGATCGTGAAATCGAGCACCTGGGGCGGCTGCTTCGCATCCTCCTCGCGGACAGCCTCGATCTGTCGCTTCACAGCGAGGCCGCCTTGACGGAGCTCAAGCGTGCCGTGCGGGGTGCCGAATTCCAGTCCGAATGGCGCAATCGCGCCATAAGCGTC
>DASYRY010000472.1:0-7660 GCA_036004025.1 Candidatus Polarisedimenticolia bacterium
TCAGGCTAGATCGATCCGGCGTAGAGGCCCATCCAGTAGATTCCGGATAAGACCGGGGATATATACCTCAGGAGGCGCCCGAATCCTGTCGTGGAAGAATCTTCACGGGCGCCTTCCCCGGGGCCGATATCGGTCAGCATGTCCGCGGCCACTCCGGCGGAGCGGCCAGGATGACTCTCCAAAGATCCACCTTGCGAGGGCGCACGTAACCCTCCCTCACCAGCCGCACGAGGAGTCGCTTCGACACTTCCTGATTCTGGCCTTGGCAATCTTGCAGGGCGCCGATCCATGGCTCCTCGGGCGTCCCTTCGACCAACTTCCATCGATTCGCTCCAAGCATCGGTTCCTCCTTCCTTGCTAAGCTCGGGAGGTGATCCTTCCCGAAAGGAATCGACAGGCAGTTTAGATGCAACAGGAGCCGGCGAGGATAGGGTGATCTATTGAGACCGGCCTGAAAAATTCCCTGGAGTTGAAGTGACTCTTTATATTGGATTTAGCAAGCCTCAAAAGAGCCAGGAGGGCGCTTTTTGGGGTATCTCGCAACCCCACACCCGCGAATCTCGATTCTCGAGTGCTGGCGAAGGATGCCCTTTTTGCCGTGGGCGGGTCTAGTCTTCGGATGGGGTAAGGAACGGGAAGCGACGGCGGGGCCGGACGACGCGCTTCGCCTTCTCGGGAAGGAGAACTTCCTCGCTCAGTCGCAACACCTCCGCGAGAGACCAGGCCTGGAAGGGACAGCCGCGGGGAGTGTGGGGAGGCTCGGCATCGGCGATTTCAGGGAGGTGGCCCATCCCGAAGGAGTCGAGGTTCGCGAGCAGGGGCTCCAGGAACCGCCTTCTTGCCTCGGCATGCGAAGCGGCCCGATCCATCTCGCCTCGAACCCGCACCCAGGCTTCCACGAAGGGGCCCATGAGGTAGGGCCATGCCGTCCCCTGATGATAGGCGCCGTCCCGCTCCATCGCGCCTCCTTCGTAGCGGGGCTTGTAATCGGGCTCGCCGGGCGCAAGCGAGCGCAATCCGAACGGGGTGAGGAGGTGGGCTTCCACGGCGTCCACGACGCGGCGGGCTCTCTCTCCTTCGAGCAGCGCCAGCGGCAGCCCGCCCACCGCGTAGATCTGGTTGGGGCGGAAGGAGGCGTCGGTGGCTCCCGGCTCATGGTCGACGTCGACGACGTCAAAAAGACATCCTTGCTCCTCGTTCCAGAACCGCGCCTCGAAAGATCGGCGGCCGCGCAGGAGCGCATCCTCCCAGCGTCTGGAAATCCCGCTGCCGATCGCCAGCGCGTTGAGCCAGAGCGCCTGGATTTCGACTGGCTTGCCGATTCTCGGCGTCACGACCCAGTCTCCAACCTTCACGTCCATCCAGGTGAGCTGCGCCCCGGCCTCGCCACATCGAAGCAATCCATCCTCGTCCATCCGGATCCCGTACCGGGTGCCGCGCGTGTAGCCTTCGAGAATCGCTTCCACCGCGGCCTCGAGACGCCTTCGGTCCGCGACGGCGAGGACCGGTCGCCTTCCTTTGGAAGCGCGAAAGAACTCTTGCACGGCCACGACGAACCAGAGCGAGGCGTCCGCGGAGTTGTACTCGGGAGATCCGCCGGAATCGGGGAAGCGATTGGGGAGCATGCCCTGGGACAAGGCTCCCACCCACTCGAGGAGGATCTCCCGCGCCTCGCTGACGCGCCGCGTCGCCAGGCACAACCCGCGAAGTGAGATGAAGGTGTCTCGCCCCCAGTCGGCGAACCAGGGATAACCCGCGATGATCGTCTTCCCCTTTCCTCGACGCACCAGGTAGGCCTCGGCGGACCGGTGAAGCCTCGAGGCAAAAGCCCGCCTGCGCTTCAGCTCGGCGGTGAAGTGCGCATCGAAGGTCGGCAGGGCGCTATGCGCCTGAGAGGCGGAAGAATCCTCCGGCATCACGGCCGTGAGAACGAGCACGGCATCCCCTTTCTCCAAATCGAAGCGGAAAAGACCCGGCGAAGCCAGATCTTCCTGATAATCGAAGCCGCGCGCGCGCTCCTCTTCGTAGACAAAGCTCCTGTACCACTCAGGGCGCAGCTCGAACTCGCCGCTGTACAGGGCACCGATTCCGGGGACCCCCTCATAAGGCCGCCAGAGAAGCCCGGTTCCCCAGAGCTCGGAGTCGAATCGGAAGGCGGGGTTCTCGTGATGAAGCGCGTGCAGGTCCCTTCCCGAGAAGAACGGTCTCACCCACAGGATCGAGCCCGCGCTTCTCGGCGAGGGACGCCACCGGAGGCAGACGGTCGGGCTCTCGTGCCGTACGAAGATTTCCTGCTCGAGGGAGGTCCCGTCCGGAAGGGAGAAGGTCCACCGGGGCCAGGGCTCCGCCTCGAATCGCCGAGGTCTCACCGCGTCCGAAGGGGAGATCACGCCGGGGGCGTATCGCTGGCAGGTCACCGGAAACTTCCCTCCGGCAGTCTCGACCCAGGCATCGAAGCCGTTCACCAGCACGAAGCGATCCGCGGGAGGGTGCCGGGAGGCGAGGAGCAGCGCGTGGTAGCGGCGGGTCCTGATTCCGGAGTCGGTGCCTGAGGCAAACCCGCCCAGTCCGTCCGCTTCGAGCCATTCCCTGCTCAAGCCATGTTCGGGTTGCATGGCACGTAGGTCCTTTTCTGCCGGCCGGATCGGTCGTATACCTCCCGGAGGGAGGGCTTCTAGATTTTCCAGCGCGGCATCGCTTATCAGGTTCGATGCCCGCTCGCCGAGGTGAGCAGCTTGGCAGCCTCCTGGTCCGCGAAGAACAAGAGGCGTCCCCGCACCGGCCGCACCGCCCGGGCGGGGAGAGGCTCCGCTTCTCCCGCCCCTTCCAGCACTTTTCGCAGCGCCTGAGACTTGGAGGCGCCGCTCACCAGGAAGAGGACCTCCTCGGCATTGTTGAGCACGGGCAGGGTCAGCGTGATGCGCCACGCCTCGAGGGTGTCGATCCAGACGGCCACCGCCAGCTTCCGAGTCTCCGCCAGCGCGGGGCTCCCGGGAAACAGCGAAGCGACGTGTCCATCCGCTCCCATGCCCAGCAGGACCAAGTCGAAGCGCGGAGCTTCCCCCTCCTTCAGACGAAAGAACTGGCGAAGGGCCTGCTCGCAGAGCTCGGCGACCGGTTCGGGCTCGGCCACTTCGGTCGCCATCCGATGGGTGTTCCGGGGAGGTGCGGGGATCTTGGAGAGTAGCGCGCGGTAAGCCATCCGGTAGTTGTTCTCCGGATGGTCCGGCGGGACGTGCCGCTCGTCGGAAAAGAAGAAGTGAGCCTTGTCCCACTCCACCGCGTCCTTGAAGCCGGGGTTCTCCGCCAGTAGCCGATAGAGCGTCCGGGGAGTCGAGCCACCGGAAAGGACGACGGTGAAGATGCCGCGCGCCTGAATCGCTGCCCGTGCCCGGGATACGAACTCCTCGGCGGCAGCCAAGGAGAGGGCGGGAAGATCGGGGAAGATCCGGACGGACGTTTCGGCGGGCATTCGGGCTCCGATTCAGGAGGTCGCGGCCGGCGAGCCCGGCTCCGGCGCTGCCGCGTCGGCGGGAGTCACGCTCGCCTCGTTCAGCGCCTTGCGAGCCATTCGCGTCACCAGCGCGGTCACGACGACGGTGGCCGCCAGTCCCAGCGCCAGCACCGCATAGTACCCCCGGCCCTTCGCGACCTCCACCCCGCTGGCGAGCGCCGCGACGTCTCCGGCGAGCTTCCCATAGTAGACATAGAGGAGAGTCCCCGGGAGCATCCCCACGGAAGCGATCAGATACTCCCCGAAGCGCACCTTGGTCAGGCCAAGGGCGTAGTTGAGCAGGTTGAACGGAAAAATGGGGGAGAGGCGGAGAAGGAACACCAGTCTCCCCCCATGGGAGGCCACCGCCTGATCGATGGCCGCGAAGCGAGGATTGCCGGAGATCTTCCTTTCGATCGCTGCGCGCACGAGATGCCGGGACACGAGAAAGGCCAGGGAGGCTCCCAGCGTCGCCGCCACGAAGACGATCAGGGTTCCTTTGACAAGGCCGAAGATCGCGCCCGCCGCGAGGGTCAGGATGGAGCCGGGGATGAAGGCTACGGTCGCCAGCGCATAGCCGGCGATGAAGGCGACGGGGCCCCATACCCCGAGCGAGTCGACCCAGGAGGCGAATTGAGGCAAGTACACGCTGGCGCGCCGTCCCAGCAGCAGAAGGGCCACCACGGCGAGGATCACAAGCACGAAACGCCCGGATCGGAAATGCTTCGTCACCGCCAAGCCTCCAGCCCGACTCTTCACGGTCTCCATCCGGACAGGCTTCTTCTATTGTCCGTCATTCTCCTCTCCGATGCCTCCGAAGGCGAACCGTTTCAAGGAATGTCCGTGATTGAGGAGCTTCGCGAAGCCCGCCGGGCTCGTGCTATGCTCACAGGGAATTCGACCAGCTTCCGGACGCAGGCGGAGACGGCCTCCGACGAACCGGTCCGTTGTCTCTGCGCCGTCCTGGCGGATTTCCAGGGGACGATCCACGCGTGAATGAAGCCCAGGCGAGTCTCCCGCCACCCTTGCCCGCCCCCGGCGGTCCTTCTCGGGCCGTCCTCCTTCTCGTCCATCCGCGGCGACTCTTTCTCTACTGGGTGAAGGACGAGGCCTTTGAAAGCACGATCGCTTCCGCCACCGGACCGGCGCAGGCGCGCCTCGAAGCGTCGGTAAGCGGCGGTCCCTTCGTCGAGCTGGATCCAACGGAGATCGACTTCCGCGCGCCCGGCTGGTACGTGAGCCTCGCCGGCGGCGATTGTCGAGTCCGCGCCCGTCTCGGAATCATGGACAAGGGCTCCTTCCGCTCTCTTCTCCTGTCCAACGAGGTGCGCGTGCCGCGCGAAGGGTCGGGGGAAGAAATCGAGTCCTGGCTGGATCTCAGAGAGGTGCGGGGAGCGCGAGGAGGAAAAGAAGGAGGGACCTCTCCCTCGGGACCTCATCCCTGGAGGTCCCAGAACGAGAGCCTCCGTCCGGAGCACAGGACGTCCGCGGCCCCCCCGTCACTCGGCTTCCTGTCTCTCGTCCTCCACGCCCATCTCCCGTTCGTCCGGCACCCGGAGCGCGAGTACTTCCTGGAGGAGCACTGGCTCTTCGAAGCCATCACCGAGACCTACCTGCCGATTCTCGACCTGCTCGGGCACCTGGTCGAGGACCGCGTCCCGGCGCGGCTGACGATGTCGCTGACCCCGACGCTTCTGGCGATGTTGCGAGATCGGCTTCTCATGGAGAAGTACTCGCGACACTTGGACCGGATGTGCGAGCTTTCGCGGCGGGAGATGGAACGGACGCGCAAGGATCCCGCCTTCGCCTCCACCGCCGGCTTCTACCAGGATCGGCTTCGCCGCTACCGCTCTTTGTTCCAGGAGAAACATGGCAAGGACCTGGTCGCCGCCTTCGCTCGCCTCGAATCGCAGGGAGTGCTCGAGATCATCGCGTGCGCCGCGACGCACGGGCTCCTTCCCGCGCTGGCGGAGAGTCCCGAGGCGGTGCGCGCTCAGGTGCTCACCGGAGTACGGGAGCACGAGCGCCAGATAGGCCGGGCGCCACGAGGCTTCTGGCTGCCGGAGTGCGCCTACTTCGAAGGATTGGACCGGGTCCTGGTCGATGCGGGGATCGACTACTTCTTCGTCGATACGCATGCCTTTCGGACCGCATCGCGCCGCCCTCGCCTCGATCTCCACGCCCCGATCCTCTGTCCTGCGGGAGTCGCGGCGTTCGCGCGGGATCAGGAGACCACCGTCCAGGTCTGGAGCACCAAGGAGGGGTATCCGGGAGACCCGTGGTATCGGGATTTCTACCGGGACATCGGATTCGATCTGGACTGGGCGACGGTGGGGGAGTTCCTGGATCCCGCCGGGACCCGGGGAATGACCGGCTTCAAGTATCATCGGATCACCGGCGACACCGATCAGAAGGAGCCCTACGATCGCACCGCGGCGCTCAGGCGCGTGACGGAGCATGCGCATGATTTTCTCGACAACCGCCTCCGGCAGGTGGATCACCTCAGGCGCGGCGGGGTGCGGCCGCCTCTGGTGACCTCCATGTACGACGCCGAGCTGTTCGGCCATTGGTGGTTCGAAGGTCCGGAGTGGCTGAACGCGGTGCTGCGCGGCGCGCCGGAAAGGGGATTGCGAGTCGTCAGCCCCGGTACGTACCTCAAGGAGTATCCCGTGACCCAGGAGTCGGAACCCTCCACGTCGAGCTGGGGCGAAGGGGGGTACTTCGAGGTCTGGATCAACCCGAAGACCGACTGGATCTATCCGCCGCTGCACGATGCCAATCGCCGGATGGTCGCCCTGACGGGTCGTTCGGACGCCGGCAGCGGGCTGACGAAGAGGGCCCTCGCGCAGGCGGGACGCGAGCTGCTCCTGGCGCAGGCCTCCGACTGGCCGTTCATCCTCAAGAACGAGACCTCTGTGGGCTACGCGCGGGCCCGCCTGCACCGGCACCTGGACAGGTTCCGGCGACTGGCGGATGCTCTGGAGTCGGAGCGCGTGGACGAAGCGGAGCTGCATGCCATGGAGACCCAGGATAATCTTTTCCCCGAGATCGACGTCCGGCTCTGGAGAAGCGCATGAACTCGAGGGGATACGGGATCGAGACCTTCGTGCTAGCCGGCGGGGAGGGGAAGCGGCTGTTCCCGCTGACCCGCCGCCGGGCGAAGCCGGCGATGCCGTTCGCCGGGCAGTACCGACTCGTCGATTTCGTGCTGACCAACCTGGTCCACTCCAACCTGCTACGCATCCACGTCCTCACGCAGTACGAGTCGTACTCTCTGATTCGCCACCTCTCCCGCGGATGGACGTTTTCCTCGCACCTCGGCCAGTACTGTGAGGTGATCCCGGCCATGTACGGCGAGGGGAGAGGCTGGTACCAGGGATCGGCCGACGCGCTCTTCCAGAACCTGGGACGAATCCAGCGGGACCGGCCCGAGATGGTGGCGGTGTTCGGCGCGGACCACATCTACCGGATGGACATCCAGCAGATGGTGGAGGAGCACCTCGCCTCGGGAGCGGACATCACGGTGAGCGTCGTCCCGCACCCGATCGAGGAGGCCAGCCAGCTCGGATGCCTGGAGGTCGACCCGGAGATGCGCATCACCCGCTTCCTGGAAAAGCCGGCGTCGCCCCCTGCGTTCCCGGCGGATCCGTCGAAGTCGCTCGTCTCGATGGGGAACTACCTCTTCAACTTCGGAGTCCTGAAGGAATTGCTGGAGATGGACCATGCCGATCCGAAGAGCGAGCACGACATCGGCAAGAACGTCTTTCCCCGCTGGTACGAGAAGGTGCACATCCACGCCTACAACTTCATGAATAACAAGGTGCCCGGGATCACCGAATCGGAGCGGGGCTACTGGCGGGACGTCGGGACGATCCTCGCGTACTGGAAGGCCTCCATGGATCTGGTGAGCGTGACGCCGGCCTTCAACCTCTACAATCAAGAGTGGCCGATCCTGACCGCCCGCACCGACTACCCTCCGACGAAATTCGTGTTCGCCGATCAGGAAACGAACCGGATGGGCATCGCCACCGATTCGCTGGTGAGCAACGGCTGCATCATCTCCGGCGGCCACATCGACCGATGCGTGCTGGGGCCGAGGGTGCGCATCAACTCCTACAGCACGGTGAACGAGAGCGTCCTGTTCGAAGGGGTCGACGTGGGGCGGCG
>DASYRY010000473.1:0-4640 GCA_036004025.1 Candidatus Polarisedimenticolia bacterium
CTCTCGGGAGTGGGGCGGCTGCAGAAGAAGCTCGCCGCGGTGCAGCCCCAGGGATTCGTCCTGAAGCTCTTCGAGACGGCGCGTAACGCCCCGCTGATGGATTTCATGGCCCCCAGCCTGAAAATCCAGCAAGTCGTCCTCAACAACCAGGACAAGGACATCAATTTCCTCACCATCCCGAGGGTGGATCGGTGCCAGACCTGCCACCTGGGCGCCGATCAGGCCGGCTACGAGAACGACCCGCAGCCCTTCACGTCGCACCCGCAGCCCGACTTGTTCCTGACCGGAAAGTCGCCTCATCCCGTCGACAAGGTCGGCTGCACTGTCTGTCATCGTGGCCTCGACCGCGCCACAGATTTCATGGATGCCGCGCACTGGCCCGACTCCGCGACGCAACAGGCGAAATGGACCAAGACCTATGCCTGGCGCCCCAAGGAGCACGAGGCGAGCCCCATGCTCCCCGCGCGCTTCGTCGAGGCTTCCTGCCTGCCCTGCCACACCAGCGTGGTCCATATCCCCGGCGCCCCGAAGTGGAACCAAGGCCGGGATCTGATCACGCGCGTCGGCTGCTTCGGCTGCCACAAGATGAAGGGGTTCGAAGGACTGCGCAAGGCGGGGCCGCCGCTCACGCGTCTCACGTGGAAAACCAATCCCGAATGGGTGGCGCGGTGGATCGAGGATCCGCCCGCCTTCCGACCCTCTACCTGGATGCCCAAGTTCTTCGGTTTGTCGAACGCTTCTTCGCCCGAGGACCTGGCCCGCACGCGCCAGGAAATTCGCTCCATCGTGGCCTATCTCTTCGAGAAGCCGGAGGCGGGAGGATTCCCGAAGCCTCCGGGCAACGGAGAGGCCGCGAGGGGCGAGAAGCTTGTGACCTCCATCGGGTGCCTGGGCTGTCATGCCGTCTCGAGACTGGAGAAGACTCCTCCCACCCTCCGGCGGCGCTTCGGCCCCAACCTCGACGGGATCGGCAGCAAGGCGAGGCCCGAATGGATCTACGCCTGGGTGAAGAATCCGAAAGCCTACTTCCCCGAGACACGGATGCCCGACCTGCGCCTGACCGACCCGGAGGCGCTGGACATCACGGCCTACCTGATGACGCTCACGGCTCCGCAGGGTTGGACGCCGGGGCAGAGCCGGGTGGATCCCCCGCTTCTCGATCGGCTGGTCCAGGACCAGCTCCGTGCTCGCATGACCGCGCAGGAAGTCACCGCCAAGATGGCTTCTCTCTCGGAGCACGAGAAGGAGGTCTATCTGGGGCAGCGCATGATTACGCGCTACGGCTGCTTTGGATGCCATTTGATCTCGGGGTTCGAGACGACCCCCCCGATCGGCACCGAGCTGAGCGAAGAGGGAAGCAAGGAGGTCGACCGGCTCGACTTCGGATTCGTGCACATCCCGGATACTCGCCAGGACTGGATCACCCAGAAGCTTCAGGACCCGCGGATCTTCGACCAGGGAAAGGTCAAGACCCCCGACGAAAAGCTGAAGATGCCGCTGTTCAATCTCACTCCGGAAGAGCGGGAGGCCGTGGTCACCGTCATCTTGTCCATGGTCAAGGAAAAGCCGCCTCTGGAGAGCGTCCAGACGCTCGACGCGCGGCATAGGGTCATCGAGGCCGGTCGCCGTCTGGTCCACGATCGCAATTGCCAGGGATGTCACCTGCTGGAGGGTGAAGGCCAGGACATCCGCGTGACGATCGCGAGGAAGCTGGTGGAGGAGGAAGGACTGGGCGAGGAGGACGCCGATTCCCGGGCCGTCGCGTTCTCGCCTCCCTTCATCTCGGGCGAGGGGGCGAGGGTTCGCTCCGACTGGCTCTTCCACTTCCTGAAAGGGCCCACTCCCATCCGGCCGTGGCTCGCGGCACGGATGCCGACGTTCGGCTTCAGCGACGAAGAGACCAACACGCTGTTGCGCTACTTCACCTCGCTCTCGGAGTCCCCTTTTCCCTTCGAGACGCCTCCTTCCGGGCCGTTCCCGCCTTCGGAAATGACGGCTGCGAGAACGCTGACCTCCAAGGACTACTTCAACTGCTTTTCCTGCCATCAGCAGGGGGCGAAGAAGCCGGAGGGAGATCCTTCCGGCTGGGCGCCCGATCTCGCGATGGCCCGATCCCGCCTCAGACCGGAGTGGATTACGGACTGGATCAAGGACCCCCAGAAGCTCTATCCCGGAACCAAGATGCCCACCTTTTTCGATCCCGGTAGCTTCGACAGCTCCGGACCGGATGACATTCTCGGCGGCGACGAAAAGCTCCAGATCCAGGCCCTCCGGGACTACCTCCTGACCCTCGGCGGGAACCATCCCGGCACTTGATTTGCCCCCACGCTTGCCGAATGGCCCGGCACTTCCGCGTCGGCTATAATGTCGCGTCACGATGGAGTCTCCTGCGAGTCCGCGCCGGAGGCTTTTCCCACACAACGGAAAGGAGCAAGAACCAGATGAAGCGAATCGCGAGCTTGGTGGTCGCCGTTTGCGTCTGCCTCGCATGGGGATCGGTTCCGACCTCGGCAGGAAACATCGTCGGCAAGGTGATCTATGCCGGGCCGGCCCCGGCGCCCAAGACCATCACGGTGACCAAGGACAAGGAGGTCTGCTCTCGGGAGCCGCATCAGGACGAGAGCCTTGTGGTCGCCTCCGACAAGGGGCTGGCCAACGTCGTCGTCTACATCAAGGACGCTCCCGGCGCCCCGAAGATGACCCTGCCGGCCAAGAACCCCGAGCTGGACCAGCGATCGTGCAAGTTTCATCCCCACGTCCAGCTCATCCCGGCCGGAGCGACGATGGACGTCCTCAACAACGACGGGATCCTCCACAACATCCACACGTATCCCAAGAACAACGCTCCGGTGAACCAGGCCCAGCCTAAGTTCAAGACACGGATGCCGCTGAAATTCGACAAGCCTGATACCGTCAAGCTCAGCTGCGACGTCCACACCTGGATGAACGGCTGGCTGATCGTCGCCCCGCATGCCTGGTACGCCGTCAGCAAGCCTGATGGAACCTTCCGGATCGACAATGTGACTCCGGGAAACTACACGCTCAGCTACTGGCAGGAGACCCTCGGGACTCAGAAGGCCCAGATCACCGTGCCGGCCTCGGGCGACGCGAAAGGCGACTTCACCTTCCCCGCGAAGAAATAGCTCCCACTTCGATTGCCAAGAAAGGCCGGGCCCATGCCCGGCCTTTCTTTTGGATGGGCGGCGCTCGCCGCGATCCAACAGGCCGAGGATCAACGGCCGGTGCGCCGGAGTTCCGGCTGGGTTATAGTGGCATCGTTTGGTTACCGTGGATCGGAGAAGCGTCCGTGCGTATCATGACGGCTCATCGCATTCTCATCGGGGCCGCCATCGTCTTCTTCCTGATCTACGCGGCATGGGAAGCATCCGGTGTGTCCCGGGGGCGGGGAAGCCTGGTGCGCGCGGCGCTCTCCGGCGCCGGCGCCGTGGGACTGGCCCTCTATTATCGAACCCTCCCTAAGTCTACCGGGTAGGAATCCGAATTCGAGCGCCCCGAGGCGCGCAGGAGGCAGCATGGGCAGGCTCCCCAAGCTCGAACGACACGAGGTGAGCCCCGAGCTCCAGGCGATTTACGACACTTACATCAAGGAGCGTGGAAACGTTCCGAACGCCTTCAAAGTGCTCTCGCGCGTCCCGAGCTATCTGACCACCTTGATCGGCCATTACCGGGCCGTCATGTTCACGGGGGAGATTCCATTCAAGCTCAAGGAGCTGCTCTTCCTTCACGTTTCCCGCTTGAACGCGTGCCGATATTGAATGGCCGGACACACTGCCTTGGCAAGGCAGATCGGCTACCTTGAGGAAGAGATCGCCGCGCTCGATCGAGTGGCCGACTCCGAGCGATTCGAGCCCTCCCTGAAGGTCGCGCTTCTCTATGCCGAGGCGATGACGCGGGACGCGCACCGGGTGGACGGCCATCTCTTCTCCGAACTGAAACGGCATTACTCCGATGCCGGGGTCATGGAGATTACCTGCGTCGTGGGTCTCGCCAACTACTTCAACCGTTTCACGACCGCCCTGCGAGTCGATCTTTCGGGCAGCGACGAGCCCTACGATCCGCCTGGGACGGACGAGGGATCTGCAGAGCCGGGGAGCAGGGCCTGAGATGACCGACATGCTTCCTCGCTTCAAGGCGGCCGTCGTGCAATCGGCTCCCCTGCCTTTTCGGAGGAATGAGGGGGTGGAAAAGGTCGCCGAGCAGATGCGCCAAGCCGCGGCCACGGGGGCGAAGCTCGCGCTCTTCCCCGAGGCGCTGATCCCCGGTTACCCCTGGGGGCTTCGCTTCGGAACCCGCATCGGTGGACGGACGCCGGAAGGGCGAAGGCTCTTCGCTCGCTACTGGGCGAACTCCGTGGAGGTTCCAGGACCCGCCACCGCCAGACTGGGGCAGGCCGCCCGTGACGCGGGGATCTTCGCGGCCGTGGGAGTCATCGAGCGGGACACAACCTACGGCGGCGGGACCTTGTTCTGCACCCTGCTCTATTTCGCCCCGGACGGACAGCTTCTCGGCAAGCATCGAAAGCTCAAGCCGACCGCCGGGGAGCGGTTCCTCTGGGGGGAAGGGGACGGAAGCACGCTCACGGTGCTGGACACGGAGATCGGAAGAGTTGGGGGGCTCAT
>DASYRY010000474.1:0-8536 GCA_036004025.1 Candidatus Polarisedimenticolia bacterium
CGCTCCCACACCAGACCGGTGTGGCAGAGCGTTCAATAAGTCGCGACGATCGGAACGCCCCCCACCACGTCGTGCACCAGGTGGTGATAGGCCATCGCGCGGATCGGGTAGGCCGCCGCCTCACCGTTGAGCTCCACCCCCAGGACACGGTCCTCCGCCTGAAGGAAGGAGGCTTTCTCGCCAATAGCGAACGACGGGCTGGCGATCGGCTGGAACATCTTTTCGAAGAGATTCTGCCGCGCGAGCCAGGCGGTGAGGATGGGCACGGAGACGAGCAAGAGAAGGGTCCCGCGACGGAGCAGCCCGGGAGATCCCTTCCAGAGTCTCAGGCACCAGAAGATGGCGGAACCCGCGAAAATGAGCGTTCCGATCGGGGCCCAGCGCCGCAGCAGGAACGAAATCTCCAGGGCCCGTGGAGTCTGATGGCGAAAGGGCTGGATGAGCCAGGCCGGGATTCCGACCACGAGCAGCGACGCGGTGGCGAGGAGCGCCAGGATCAGGATCCCTCGCCATCGTCCCGCCATCGCCTCCTCCTTCGACACAGCCCTTCCCCCCACCCGGCGCGCGCCCACCTTACGGTCCTGGGACGTTCGCGGCTTCGAGCTTCGATTTCCAAGGGATCGGTCAGAGTCGGGTTATTCTACACCGGGTGGAGGAGGCGGTTCCTCGTGAGGATTCAACTCTGGATCGCGGCGTTTGCTCTCGGACTGGCCGGCGCTGTCCCGGCCCAGGCTCAGGAGTGGAAGGTCGTCGAGCATCCCCCCATCCGAATCCTCTATCAGCAGGGAAACGGCGCCGAGGCCGCGGTGCTGGCCAGGGGCGCGCCGGCCGTGCTTGCCCAGCTCGAGGAAGATCTGGGCATTCGGGAGGAAGGGCCGTTCGTCATTCGAATTCTTCCCTCTCGAGGACCCGGCGAGGCGTCCGACGAGGCGGCGCCGCACTGGGCGGTGGGATACGTGAGGGGCGGCTCCCGGGAGGTCGTCCTTCGCGGCGTCTGGGTTCGTACCTATCCGTTCGGCGATCTGCTCTCTCTTTTCGGCCACGAGATGACCCACGTCCTTCTCAATACGCTTCCCGCCGCCGAGAGCGTGCCTCGATGGTTCCACGAGGGATTGGCGGTCATGGAGTCGAGACGGTGGAGTTTCCGGGACGCTTTCGCGCTCGGCACGACCGTGCTCGTGGGGCGCCCCACGCCCCTCTCCCGCCTCTCCCGCTCTTTCCCCTCCGAGGATGATGCCGCTCGCGCCGCCTATGCGGAATCGTTCCATTTCGTCAGCTACCTCGAGCGGGAGCACGGGCCGGGGGCGATACGTCGGATCCTGGACCGTATGCGGGCGGGGGCGAGTTTCCCTCAGGCCTTCCGGGAAGCCCTGGGCCGCGACCTCGCCACGGAAGAAACGGCCTGGCGCGATCATGTCAACTTCGCCTACCGGTGGGTCCCCGCCCTGACCAGCACCGGAGTCCTTTGGATGGGAATCACCCTGCTTGTCCTGGCCAGCCGCATCGCCCGGATACGGCGCGATCGGAATCTCCTCGAAACCTGGAAGCGTCAGGGATTCGAGTAGAGGTTGCCCGGTCATTCGAGAGGGATGCTTACTCGAAAGTGTCGGAGAGGGGATCCCAGAAATCCCCCTCGAGCCCGAGATCCGCGAAGATGCCGCGCATCTCCGACGGCGCAGGACGGCGGGACTCGGGCTCGAGCCTGGTTCCATACCAGGTGACGGCGAGGCGCCAGAGCTGATCCATGCGGACGACCGGCCGGCGAGGAGCCTTCCGGGAGCGGCACCAGGCATCCACGCATTCTTCCGACCGGAAGAAAAGCATGGTGCTTCACGTATAGACGATGTCCTTCCACCAATGCGCCGCGGGAACCACGCAGTGGAAGAGCCATCTCGAGGGATCGGGACCGTTCGGCCCCACCCGCAGGCAAAGCGGCTCCAGCGACTGCTCGCACCGTGAGAGTACCTCGCCCGGCTGACCGAGAGCCGCCGGGATTCCGAGCGCGTCCCAGGCGCAATTGGCGAAATAGTCGATCCCCGCGACCCGAACGCGATGCTGGGTGGGGACGCCCGAGAAGGGAGGGGCCATGCGGATGGTCAGTCCGTCGCTCTCCAGGGCCAGAAGCCGGCGCTTCGCGAGAGCCGAGTAGGCTTCTTTGATCTCGTCCAGCGAGACGCCTAGCTGGATCGCCAGAGCCCCCGGGTGTGGAGGCGCTCCCAGCCGGGCCGTCGTGCGGTAGACGGCCAGCTTGACTTGAAGCTCGAAGTCCACGAAAGGCTCCCGGATCCACACGCTCGGACGCTCGCAAACTCCGGCGACAGCCTAGCACGTCGAGATGAGCTTCGGAGAGACTCGAGCAGGAGCTACGCGCCGCGACGGGTCGTGACGGGCCGGCTCATTCCGGGGACAGATGGTAGAGCTTCACGGCATTCTCCTGCATCACCATCCTGGCGATTTGCTGGGCGCGCAGGCGGGTCACCTCGCCGTTGCGCATCATGCCGGTCAGGGCGATCCCGAGCGCCCGTCTCGCCGAGATCGTTCCGAGCCAGGAGGCCAGCTCCCAGCCGGAGTCCGGGCCGGTCGCGAAGGCGTCGGTTCCGAAGAGCACCTTCTCAGGATGCAGAAGCAGCCATTCGCGCAGCACGCCGGCCAGCGTCGCCGGCGAGTAGATGAGGGCCATCCCGGAAGTGTCCACGTAGACGTTCGGCTTCCAGAGCATCGCCCCGGCGTGGGAGGCGTACATGCCGCCTCCGTGCACGATGACGAAGTTCGTGCCGCGCAGCGACGGGTCGTTGAGCGCGGGCTCCAGGAGCAGCGGGTCGCTTCCCGCGACGCGGTAGTATCCGCCGGGTCCCTGAAAGGAATGGATGTGGACCGCCATGCCCAAGCGACCCGCTTCCCGGGCGATGGCACGAAAGAGAAAATCCTGGAGCGCCTTGTACTCGGCATGCGAAGGCTCGCCGCCGGCGGCGTATTGGGAGTAGACGCGGCTCGCGGACTCCTTGGCGACATCGGCGAAATCGAGCGGCCGGAGCAGGGCCGCTTCGAACTTCACGGCGACGCATCCCGCCTGCTTCTGATGCTCGAGGGTGGGAACCACGACCGTGCTCAAGTACTCTTCGAGCGTCGCCGGAAGCTTCTCGACGTGAAGCTCGGCCAGATACCGTCGAAGCAGTTGCGCCTCCGACGGATAGAGCACGAGGGTATCCGGCGTCGCGGCGGCCTCGGTCTTCGTAGACAGGGGCATCATGAGAGCATCCACGTACGAGACCCACCGGAAGCGCGGTGCAGCGAGTCCCGGGCCCATCGCGACCCGGTTCGCGAGCATCACGTCGATCCCGACGCGATCCAGGACCCACTCGGGGAATTTCTCCCCCTTCTCGCTGGCGATGCGGCGCATCTTCTCCTGCAGCTTGGCAAGGTGAGGCGCGGCGAGATCCGCATGGGGATAGCCGTAGAGCGAGCGATAGGCAGCGATCCACTCGGGATTGTCCGGCCTGAGTCTCGCAGGGAACGAGAACTCAGGCAGCTTCTCGAGCGCCAGGGCGTCGGCCTCCGAATCGTCCGGAACGACGGTGTTCGCGTGGGCGTGGTTGTCCACCGCCGGGATCCTGGCGATGAAGGCAGCCAGCTCCGCGTCCTCGGCGTCGGCTGCGGAGCTCACGGCCGCGCCACTAGGGGGAGGCGCCGAGCAGGTGATCGGCAGGCCGAGACAAGGGAGAAGCAAGACGATCGCGCGCGCCTGCGGTCTTGGGACCCTCACAGCGGCAGCCTGCGCACGGAATGTGGCGGAGCGAGACCCAGGTCCGGATCCTCCAGATGGGCGATCAGCGTCTCGAACAATGCCGCGTATTGGGGATCCCGACAGTTTTTGCGCGGTCCAGCGATCGAGTCGTGCAGCACGCACAGGATGTCCTCGGGACTCCTCCCATAAAGCGTCTCACCGTAGCTGTTGTCGGCGCACTTGCCCGCGCGATCCCAGAACACCAGCCTCTGATCGATGAGGAAGAGCCGGTTGCGCGTGTCCGCGCATGGGCTTCCCCTGGCCATGTCCACGAACGCATGGGGCTCCGCTGCCGGATTCGTTGGAGCCGGTTTCAGCCTGCACCCCGGCAGGCCGATCAGAAGCGCGGTTAGGAGGTTTCGAAGGACCGATCGAGTCATGGGTTACTCCGAGCCGAAACGCCCGTTGATCTCGGCGAATGGAATGGCGTGGGTGAGACTCGAGAACGAGCCCCGCTCCGCGATCTCTTTCGCAGCCTGGAGGAAACCTGCCCAGGCGGCGCGGGCCAGGGCGCCGCCGACGCTGATCCGCCGCACCCCCAGCCCGGCGATCTCCGCCACGGTCGTGAAATCGCTGCCGACGAGCACGTTGACCGGCTTCGGGTGGAGAGCGGTCACCACGGCGGCGATGTCGGCCTTGTCGCGCAGGCCCGGTGCATAGACACAATCGGCTCCCGCTTCGGCGTAGGCGACCAGACGGTGAATCGTCTCCGCAAGGTTCGGACGGCCCACGATGAACCCTTCCGACCGGCCCGTAAGGAGGACGCCCGTTCCACTCTGGTCAATGGCGCGCCGTGCGGCCCGAATTCGCTCGACGGCGAGACCGAATTCGAAGAGGGGATCCGCCGCGCGGCCCGTGGAGTCCTCGATCGAGAGTCCGGCGACGCCCGTGACGGCCGCGGCCGCGACGTGCGATCCGACGCCGGCCGGATCGCTCGCGAAGCCTCCTTCGAAGTCCGCATTCACCGGCACCCCCACGCCCCGGGCGATCGACTGGAAGTGAGCCAAGGCTTCCTCCAGCGACACCGAGTTGTCGCTCCGGCCCAGAGACCAGGCAAACCCGGAGCTGGTCGTGGCGAGCGCCGGGAAACCGAGCTGCGCGAGAAGGCGGGCGCTCCCGAGATCCCAGGGATTGGGCATCACGAAGCAGCCTGTTTGATGGAGCTTGCGGAACGTGTCGCAACGTTCGGCCATAGGGTTCATTGTCTCACCTCATCGCCGGGCCGGGCTTTCCATTCGCACCTCGCCGCGACTTAGCCGGCAACAGGCTTCCGTCAGCTGCTTCGGTCGCCAAAGAATGGGCGCACTCCGTGGCGAGCGGACAGAGATCGCAGCGCCGGCTGCTGCGCCTGCAAAGCGTCTGGCCATGCTGCTGCAAGAGCAGATGGGCCTCCTGCAGGATGACCGGCTTCGCCGGCAAGCTCTTCGTGACACTGCGGCTTGCGGCGTACGTTTTCGAATAGGACTTCTCCTCCCGGATGAAACCGAGCCGCGCGAGAACGCGCAGCCCGTTCGAATCGGGCGCCAGCAAGGGGTGTCGCCCGGCGAACAGCAGGATCTTTTCCGCTCCAGGCTCGCCGATGCCGGGAAAGACCCGCAGCGCCCGCTTGGCGCCCTCGAGCGATCCCCGAATTCCCGACTCGAGATCGCCGCCAAACGCGTCGATGGCGATCTCCGCGCTCTCGCGCAGCTTGCCCGCGAAAGTGCTCTTGAGGATGCCTTGGGAAGTGACCGCTTCCAGGGATTCCTGGCTGGCGGATAGGATGGCCGCCGGCGCCGTGCCGACCTTGCGCTTGAGCAGCTCGAAGGTTTCACGGCGGCCGGCGGGTCGCGCGAGGTAGGCCACGTTCTCCCACAGGACGAGCTCGAAAGGGTCGGAGGTCGGCGGGGGCATGGGCGAGCCATGATGCGCCCGAAGCGCCTCGATGGCTCGGCGCAGGTCGAGAGCGGGCCTCGTCGCGGCTCCTCGCTTTCTCGGTCTCATTCGGTCCCCGGTCCCCATTGCCTCAGGACTTGGCCGCCACCGGGTGGCTGGGCTCCTGGTACAGGCCGATCACGTTTCCCCCGGGATCGCGGAACCGCGCCGTCACCTTGGGCGCGTCCACACCGATCGGTTGCACGACTTCGCCTCCATTCGCGAGGATGGCCTCCACGGTCGCGGCGACATTATCGACCATGATGTAGATCAGCAGGCCCGCTTCTCGGGAAGCTGGCCGGCCGGGTATCCACGCGCCGCTGACTTCCCCTGTGGTGTCGTCGAAGGCGGTCCGGCCGTCCCCGCGCTGCCGGATCTGCCAGCCGAAGACGGTCTGGTAGAAGCCGGCCGAGCGCGAGACGTCGGCGGCGGGGATCTCGATGTAGCACACCTTTCCGTTCATGGGAGGCATGGAGTCTCCTTCGGACTTCTCAAAGATGGATGACCACCGGCAGCTCGGGCCGGAGGTCCTTGGTGAGGCCTTGCGCGCCGTTGTCGAGCGTCACGTCGAGCAGCCACTCACCGCCTACGTCGAACTTCACCAGTCCCAGCCCGCCGATATAGGCCGCCGCGGGGGGAAAACCGTCCGCATCGGGCGCGACGACGCGCATTCCGGTGAGGCGCCGCGCGCCGTTGGGATGGAGGAACATCGCCCCTTTGACGGGATCGCGCGCCAGCACTTCGTTCTCCTTCTCGTGAGTGCCTTCCTTGTGAGAGGAGACCGAAAGCGAGACCGCCTTGAAGGTTTCCTTCGGGGTCATCATTTCGATGAAGGTGCCCTTGTCCATCCACTCCACGGAGATTTTCCAGGTCGGGAAGGGAAACTTCTGCGGGGTCGCGGGCGTCCGGTCGAAGACGATCCCGATAGGGGAGAAGCCGGTCTCGCGCCACGCCGCCTTCTTCCGAAACTTCTCGGCCCCGACCTTCGAGGCTTCAGAGACCGGGACGCTCGGGTCGGGATACATCAGCTCGAGAAAGCCGTTGAGAAGCTCCACGTTGACCGAAGCCGTCCCCTGGCCGTCATGGCGATTGACCGTGGGGGCGATGCGAAACCCCGCTTTCTCGAGCGCCGTGCGCTCGGGCGCGCCGGTTTTGACCACGATCCAGGCGTGGCTCAGCTTCAAGGGAGGCGCTGCGGACGCGAACATGGGGCTCATCGACGCGACGCATGCCATGAGGAATCGGAGCAGGCTTGCGAAGGGTCGCGCTGGGGCGGGCATCGGTTTCATAGGAGGAGTCTCCTCGGCCTGATTCTGATCTGCAATTCTTCTCCTCCTCACTGGAAGGTCAACAAGGTGTTGCGCTCCGGCGGAGAGGGTCTCGCGGCGCCGCCTCGGGGCACGGTCACGGCTTCCGGGCGGGGCAATCCGGAGGCCAGGCCTCCAGGCCGTGCTCGTACCAGACGAAGAACTCGCCGGAGGCCGAGCCTTTGGTGTCCCGCGCGAACAGGAGCGATCGGCCGCTTGGCGAGAAGAGGGCACCGATCTCCATCTCTTCCCCGTTGACCTCAGAACCCAGCTTGGTCCTGGGTGCCCACCCTTTCGCGGTCTCGTGCGTTTCGTACAGATCCCCGTCGGCCATGAAGATCATCCGCGAGCCGTCAGGGGCGGGCAACGGCTCATATTCGTCGCCCGGGGTATTCACCGCCGCGCCGAGATTCTCCACCTTCCATTGCCCGGTCGAATCCTGCCGCGCGCGCCACAGGTCGGTTCTTCCCGAGCCGCCCGATCGGTCCGATCCGAAGTAGAGCCAGCCGCCGGCGCCTGGTCTCGGGAACCACTCGTCGCCAGGGGTGTTCACCGGCGCGGGCAGGCGAATCGGAGTGCCCCACGAGTCCCCGGCATCTCGGTCGGCTCTGAAGATGTCCAGGCTCTTCTTCTTGACCCCTTCGACCGAGCGCGAGGAGATGAAATAGACGCTGCGGCCATCCGCGGTGAAATAGGGGTCGGCTTCCACCCCGTCTCCAGCGAAGGAGGGGGGCTGGGGAGCGGACCATCCCGTTGCGGTGCACCGGCTGACGAAGATTCGCCAGCCGGTGAACCGCGGGGAGCTGCGCACGAAATAGAGCTCGCCGGTTTTGGGATCGAAGGCGGCGTGGGATTCGAACTGCGGACTGGAGATGCCGGCGGGCGCCCATGGCCGGACGGAGCCGCCGGTTTCTGCGGCGAGCCACCCGGCGCCGAGAGCCGCCGCGAGGAGCGATGCCTGGAACCGCATCACGAGACGTCCCGGCCTATTCATCAATCCGATCCTCTACGTTCGTCGAGCGGGATCCCGGCCCTCATCATGAGCTCTCCTATGCGCGCGCAGCAGTCGATTCGCCCGCACGATGCCGATCACCGCAAGAAGGATCGTGCCGAAGAAGCTCAACCCGAGCACCGCCGCGACCTGTCGCCCGGCCGTGAGGCCGGGAACGAGCGCCAGCACGAGACCCATCGCGCAGATCCAGGCGCCGAGAGCGAAGAGATCCCGGCCGCTCTTTGCGTTCGCCTCGTACCACACCCCATCGTCGGCGAAGGTGGCGTGGATCCGAAGGCCGTACAGCGCATTCGGTTTCACGCGCCGGCGCACGAGGGGTATCGAGAGGGCGATGAACGCGAAGCCGATGAGACCAGCCAGGATCTGGGGAATGCTCATGACGTCACTCCTGAGGCGAGGAAGTTATTGGGTCCTTGCCGCACGGCGGCTCGTCCCCGGCGCCGCGGAGCTTTGCAGCTTCGAGAGGATCATGCGCTCGAGAACTGCCAGTGGCACCGCATCGGGCTTACGGAAGCGGAT